>JACPZD010000005.1 GCA_016195665.1 Gammaproteobacteria bacterium
TCGGTCGGACGTTCCCCGCGCTCCAGCGCACCTAACACACGGTCACGCAAGTCTCTTGAATACGCATACATAGTCGCCCCTCCCCTATGACAGGGACACTATAACACATAAATGTAAATACTTAAATCAAAAATGCTCTAATGTGAGAAACCCGATCACCACGGTGGAAAAGGTTGTGAATTCCGTTACGACAGGGGATGTAGGGAGCTTGTTACGAACTGTCGGCAATGTGGCGCAAACGATAGTGGCGCAAAAGATTGAAGAAAAAATTGCTGACAAGATAGGGATCTCACCGACCCTCTTGAATGCAGGTCTGACGGGGCTTTCTATTATTGGCAATGAAGTAGCTGGGTCGAGATATACGGATAACTTTCAGGGCACCGGGCAACCTGGGTTTAATGGTGTTGGCAATCGTGGACCTATAGGCGCACCCTTTGACGCCGTCGACATTGTACTGGGCTATCAAGGTCTCCCGACCGCCTCGACAGGCGATTATATAAATGGGTCCTCTTATGCAACCAGCCCCACAGGGTATAGTGGAGGTGTGTTTGATGCTAACTATCTTGTATCCACTGGGAATGCCGTGGGGGGTAATACTTTTGCACCGCCCTTCGGTACTGTTGCGCCCGGTGGGGTAAACCCTACGATAGGCGCCTATGACCTTGTGAATGGAGGGGTTTTAGGGGTAATTCCGAACCCGACTGCAATCATAAACTATAAACCCTGTACTGCGGTACATTTTTTTGATGGGTGTTATGGGAATTAGAGAAGTCTGTTTTAAGTTAGAACAGAAAATCATCATGCTGAGAAACTGCTTTATGTTTTTGATAACATTTTCTCTAGCTGTGAACCTATATGGTTGTTACGGTATGGCGCACTATCAAAGTCCCCCCTCCGCTGTTTTAACTGATGGCACTGGCGTCGCACCAGTCAAGCCAGATGAGTTCGAAGTTAAATCTGATAAATACCAACGGTATCAGGCTTCGTTCGACTTTAAACCGCCGAAGCCTTCTGAAAGCCTGAGAAATATGGTAGAAGTTAGAAAGGAGGAAATCTGGAAGATTACACACGTCATCGGATCGAGATACATAATTCAGTCAGATGAATACAATGAACGCCAGTGCCAATACCTCAACAGTCTAGGCAAAGGCACTGGAGGGTTCGTAAACATCTTTGGTGTATGCCTCAGCGATTATGACTACGGTATTTACATCACAGCAGACGGAAAAGTCAACGGTGGCTGGGAGTTACTCCCAAGCGATCGTATAATGGGCGCTAATCGCTATATGTACATGCATTGGGAAGAGACAAAAAATGAGGGTTGGCCACGCGGCGTGGTGTTCGAACCAACAAAATCACTACCCTTCCATTAGGAACAGCGCCTAAAGGGTCACAATGTGCCACCCCCGGTTTTCCGGACACCCAGATAAGGGGATAGGCTTACTAAGCCGGTAGGGTGGGCAAACATCTTTTTGTTTGCCCACGCGTATCGAATGAACGTGATGCATGATGGACGGTGAATTTTATAGTGTCGGATTCTTCGGGCCTTTACCGCGCGGGCACAAAAACCGTGCCCACCCTACTACTGGGAATTACTCCCAAGCGATCGTATAATGGGCGCTTCTTCGGGCCTTTACCGCGCGGGCACAAAAACCGTGCCCACCCTACTACTGGGAGTTACTCCCAAGCGATCGTATAATGGGCGCTAATCGCTATATGTACATGCATTGGGAAGAGACAAAAAATGAGGGTTGGCCACGCGGCGTGGTGTTCGAACCAACAAAATCACTACCCTTCCATTAGGAGCAGCGCCTAAAGGGTCACAATGTGCCACCCCCGGTTTTCCGGACACCCAGATAAGGGGATAGGCTTACGAAGTGAGATGCCTCTAGTGTATGCGGCTCAATGAATCGCCGGGCCGATTTTGCTTCTCAAGCGGACGGTAGATAAGCTGCCAATTGGACGGTCTGAAGACTTCCAATTGGACGATAGTCAGGGTTGCAATGGGACGCTATGGGAACCGATCCGCTGTATCCGCGCTATCTGTTGCCCCGCCTGCGGGAAGCCTTGGCGGCACGGACCGCGCCAATGCGGCAAGACCACGCTTGCGCGGATGCTGGGCAAGCGCTACGCCTACTACACCTTTGACGACCGCGATCTGTTGGCGGCCGCCAAACGGGACCCGGTCGGCTTTGTCGAGCGGTTGCCCGCGCGGGTCATTCTTGATGAAGTGCAGCACGCGCCGGAACTCTTTGCGGAGTTGAAGCAGGCAATCGACTGGCAGCGGCAGCCGGGACGTTTCGTGTTGACCGGCTCCGCGAATGTGCTGCTGCTGCCCCGGCTGTCGGATTCGCTGGCCGGGCGGATGGAGATTCTGCCGCTCTACCCGCTGGCGCAGAGCGAGCTGGCCCGCAAGCCGTCCGGTTTTCTGGATCAGGTATTTAGCGGGAAGCTTGCCGGATATCACGCTGAGAGACTGGGAAAGGAACTGGCGGCGCGCATCGTGGCTGGCGGATTTCCTGAACCGTTGCAGCGCGCCACCGCGGCGCGGCGGCGCGCCTGGTACGACAATTACGTTGATACCCTGATCCAGCGTGATATCCGTGAGCTCTCCCACATTCAGCATGGCGACATCATCCCCAAGTTACTGCGGCTGCTAGCCAACCACACGGGGCAGTTGCTCAATATCAGTGAGCTGGCCAAAGCCTTTCAATTGAGCCGTCACACGATTGACGGGTATGTGGCGCTGCTGCGCCAAGTCTTTCTTGTGGATTTCCTGTCGCCCTGGTTCAGTAACCGCAACAAACGTCTGGTCAAGACGTCGAAGATTCATATGCTAGACACGGGTCTCGCCTGCGCGCTTATGCAACTTAATCAAGCCCGGATCGAACAGCAGCCGGCGGTATTCGGCCAAGTTCTGGAGTCGTTTGTTTACGGCGAACTGCGCAAACAGGCGAGCTGGCGGTCTGAGTCCCTGGAGTTTCATTATTATCGTGATAAGGACCAATACGAGGTGGACATGGTGCTGGAAGATTCCTCCGGCCGGTTCGTGGGCATAGAAGTCAAGGCGGCCGCCAGCATCGCCGAATCCGACTTCCGCGGTTTGCGCCGATTCCAACGACAGATAGGCAAGCGCTTTTCGGCAGGCGTGGTGCTGTACGACGGCAGGCAGGTATTGTCCTTCGGTGAGGGCCTGTTTGCAGCGCCTGTGAGTGTACTGTGGGCGATATAGTCATTGATACCCACTTATGAGCCGGTCCTCTACTCTTTCGGTTGCGATTGTTTGCTATCGCCCCGATATTTCTTTGCTAAGCAAAACGATTGAGAGTGTCAATGCAGCAATCGGGTATGCACAAGACAGGGGTGAATTGGGCGAAACAGCGTTATGGTTGATTGACAATGGTCCGCATCAGGAGGGGGAGACTACTGATATCACAAGCTTGTTGCGTGGTGAACGGGTACAGCTAAACGGTGTGCCTGTAGAGGTAATCAGGTGCGAAGAAAATCTGGGCTATGGACGAGGCCATAATCTCGCCATCCGGCGCACCAGCAAGGACTATCATTTGATATTGAATCCAGACGTCATCTTGGCGGAAGACGCGCTGTCCCAGGCCCTCGCTTTTATGGGAGCACATTCCGATGTCGGCCTGCTGGCGCCGGCGGTGACCGGAGAAGATGGCGCACCGCACTATTTATGTAAACGCTACCCTGCTGTGTTCGATCTTCTGTTGCGCGGTTTTGCTCCGCGAGCCGTTCAGCGCTTGTTTCGAAAGCGCCTTGCTTATTATGAGATGAGGGATGTGCTCAATACTGCGACGGCATTGGATGTGCCCATGGTGAGCGGTAGTTTTATGTTTTTCAGGCGCCCCGTGCTTTCAAAGCTGGGGGGCTTCACGGATGATCTGTTTCTGTACTTTGAAGATTTCGATCTCTCTCAAAGAACGCGTGAAATAGCGCGCACCGCCTACGTGCCCGCCGTCCGCATCCGGCATTTTGGAGGTAACGCGGCAAAGAAGGGGATGGCTCACGTCTGGATGTTCATTAAATCCGCTTTTATTTTCTACAATAAGCATGGATGGAGATGGTGGTAATCAGAGATTCCCGATAGATTTGTTTTCCCGGCAGTAGCTCCATAACTCAGGCCATACATTCAGCGCACTGCCGTAACGTTGTAATACATCGCGCGTCCCCTCACTACCGAGCCGGCCTGCCGACAGTTCTGCCTGATTTGATGGATTAACGTCATCGGACGGAGTGGATGTGCCGTTGGCGGTGATGATGCGTTGCAGGTCTTTGATCCAGTAGTCCGGCGCATCGGGATGTTCCTGCAGACGATTGTGCAGGCGTCGTATCACGTCAGCCCGCATGGATAGCCTGTGTTCCTGGAGAGCGGTCTTGAAGGTGCTCTCATCGGCGTCGGCAATGTCGAGATAAAGCGTTGCGAGGGTATGGAGGCGTTGCGCAGTGTGCCCGGCCAGGCAACGCGGCGCATCGCGCAGGGCAAGATCGGCGAGATAACCGAGCACGTTCGGCCTGGCGGCTCTGTCCAGGGCGTCCCTATCCCAGCGGCGCGGCGGTTCGGGAAGGTGTAACAACCCCCACGAAAACTCAAGCACGAGCATATCGGGATAAAGATATTGTGTGGCGGCGCCGAACAATGCGTCTTCGTTGCCGAACTCGGGCGCGGTGGGCGGGAGCAGGCGGCGATTATCCAGGCCCATGGCGGTCGTCGTCATGAGGCCTTTGGAGGTTGCGAAATGCAGGCCCGGATGGCCCCACCACAGTGTGCGGGAACTGCTGTTGTGCAGGTAGTCGGCCTCGCTGGCGATAAAGCGTTGCCAGGAATCCTTATCCAGATCGAATAACCAGCCTGGAGAATTGATGCCGGGATCGCCGAAGCTTCCGGCGACTGTTAATAATACCGGCGAGGCTTTGGCCACGCGCGATATTTCGTGGGGTTGCAGGCGGCTTACCGATGCCTGTGTCAGAGTGCCCCCGGAAAAATGCCCCAGCGCCTGCGTCAGGGTTGCGCCGAGTATTTCTTGATGCTGAGCGATAGGGTCTATGTCGGCAATCTGATTACGTTTCAGCAGCTCGTCACGATCAGGATAAAAATTAACCTGCCGCTCACGGCCGGAGATTTCTACTGCGGACGTGTGATGCGGGGACTTATACGCCACAGGCAGGGCGTCGTCATCGAACATGACGAAGCGTTCGCCGGCGCTCAGCAATAAAGCATAGTTCCAGGTGCGGCCATAGGACGCCGCGCCGTAACCCGGAGTCGCATTCAAAAGCCATTGTATCGTTGGCGCATGCTGCGGGAACTTCCGGCATAGAGTTTCCGTAAAGCGCTGCTGGGAAGTTTGGCCGTAGTAGGCGACGTTCAAGCTCTGCGCGGCGAACTCTGCTACGGATTGGTTATTCTGCTGTTGCTGTTCTGAAGACTTGGAGTCGTCGAGGATGATATAGCGATAATGATTTTTGAAGCGCTTTTCATTATCCAGGAAACTGTTTAATAGCCGGCGCAATTGCTCAGGGCGGTCGCAGGCACGCACCATTACGCTATGCAAGGGGCCCGCGCTGTATGGAACGGCCGGTATGGACAGCTCGCGGACAATATCCATGGCGCTGGTCATGAAGCCTTGGGTAGAGAGCGAGTCCAGGATGCGTCGCACCTCGGCGGCTTGATCTGCGAGTGCGGGGACAAGGCCGGTTACCCGGCTGACGTGATCGTCGAGGCTGCGGAATTCGCGGCACAACTGCAGGGTGTTTAATACATCCAGACCCACCGCAACTTCGGCGCCGGTGCGCTTGCTTCGCAGCAGACAGTGACTTGCAGAGAGCGGGAAGACGTGGCAGTCATCTAACGCTATTAAAGGCACGCTATTTCCTTTAGGTGCAGCAGATACAACCGTTGGAGCCTGGCTCCATGAATAATCCAGTGTCGTTTCGGGCTTTTCTTGATTCATAGAGTTCCTTGATGGTGGGGCGCGAGGGAGAACTAATGAGTTGAGGGCGCCCTCAACTCTCAGGTCCCTGTTACGGGCTGAGAGCGGTCCAGCAGCCTGTTCAGAAAACTTCGATTCATGGCGATCCATAAGACAGCGGTGGAGATGGGCGGCAGGATGAGGTAGCCGAATTGGTAGCCGAGTGCGATGCCTTCGCGGGTCCATTGCGGGAAGTTTACTTGCGTTGCGACAGTCGGACCGAGATCGAAGGCCACTGTTTTTAGAAATTCAAAACAAACGCCCCAGGCCTGAAAGGGCAGCAGGCCCACATAAGCAATAAAGAGCTTGCTCCAGGAAACGCTCAAGCCTTCGACAGCGAACAGCAATGCTATCAGTAAGGGGAGGCTATAGCCGTAAATGAGCGGGTTGATTTCAACGACGATAAGGCCCTTACCCTGTTGCGGCTGCGCCGCTGGTATCTCGGCTTCGAAGGGTGTGACGAAAGTGAGTTTGTGATCGCCCAGCTCGACGTTGGTCAGCAGATGGGTGGTAGATTGCTGCAAGGCGAACTTGGATATCGTTGCCAAAGGCAGGTTAAGCAGGTTGGCGGCCTGGTACCAGAACACAAAGCTAAGCGGCAGCCAGATCAGCGTCCTCAATAGAAATGCATAGAGCGGGTTAGAAGGCATGGGCGGTGTTACGCGGCAACATCCGTATCCAGACCAGCCAGACGATCATCGCGTCGAGCATGATGAGCGCCTGCCAGATATACAGGTGCGCCCAATCAAACGCCTCGCGGTCCCATTGTCCAATGTAAAACAGGCTGATGATGCGCACCAGGTTGAGGCCCTGGATGGCGAGAAAGCCGATGGCGAAGCCGATCAGCTTGTGCCACGCGGAGGCGGGAAAGGCGAGGATGGCGGCGAGCAGGATGAGCGTGGCCTCTACCCCATTGCAGCCGGCGACTATCTCTACGCCAAAGCCGGTGCGGATGCTTTGGATAATAACGCCGCCGGAGCGGACATCGCTGTCAAACAATTGCATGAGCCAGGCGCTGATCTTGGCCAGCAACCCCGTCCAGGGGATGATGACGGCCTGCTGCACCGGCTGGAGTATCTCCACGGTGAACAGAACTATGAGCAGCAAAAGAAAAATGGCGAAGAAGCGAAACATGGATGAGTTAGTATTATCTCGTGCTGTAATGTTGCTAAAAACTACGATAGTAATACCTCATAAAGCAACACCCTCCCCCCAGCCCCTTCCCGTCAAGGGAGGGGGATATTTTTCCGAGGGGCTTTGTTTACGAATTCATCGGTACAGGCGCCATCGTACAAGGGTGTGGTGTTCTAGTCTATATCTCATATAAGCGGCTGCATGCCGTAAATAGTAACAAGGTGCGCACAGCCTTTTCAGGCCACAGCCTGCCTGCGGCTACGCCGTAGTGATACAGTTGTCCGCGGTAGGGTTCAGCCAATTCGGTCAGGTTATCCGGGCTGGCTATTTCATGGGTTTTGTAGTCTACGACGGTGATGTGATCGGTGTGCACCACCAGGCGGTCTATGACGCCGTGCACCATCGTCGCGCCGGCTTGATAAGAAACGGGGACCTCGTTGTAAGCGGCGAGATAACACGTAGGGTCATAGAGGTCGCGGAACTGCGGTTGGCGGATGATTGCGCAGGCCTTGCTCCACCAGCCCTGCAGGGTGTTGTCGCCGGCCTCTAGTCCGTGTTCGTGGGCGATAAGTTTCAGCAGCTCGCTGTCCTTTATTGGGGGCAACGCGGTTAGTTTTTCCAGCATGCGATGAATGACGATACCGCGCAGTCTGCCGTCTTCGTCATCGCCGTAAAGGGTGGGTTGCGAGCTGCCCGCCCTGCTTGGCGCGATTTCTGTCACTCGGTTTGGTAGCAGGATAGGCTGAGATAAGCCGGCATCTATTTCGACGGGTTCACGCAAGAGATCATGTTGTGATGCGGTGATCTCCGTTGTTCTCTCGCCCGATTCAATCACCTGTGCGTCTTGTGACGCACAGGGATGTGCTAATGCCGCAGGCGCAGGAAGCGCAGGAGCGGCTTCGCCCGGAGGCGACAAAGCCTGTTGGATGAGACCGTACCAGCCGAGATCACTGCCTTTGTTCGGCGCGCAGCCGGAGATGAACAATAGTTGCTGGGCGCGGGTGAGGGCGACATAGAGCAGATTGGCGTCTTCGCGCCGTTCCGCCGATTTATGCCGTTCGAGTAATGTCTGGCTCAGCGTATCGAGATCCTCTTTTCTACCGCTGAGCAGAAAATGCGTGGGGCGCGGCGCCGCGGAGGGCCACTCGATCAATACCTGATAAGGCCGCGTGGACGGTGGCGCACGACCGGCGTCGGCGAGAAATACCACCGGCGCTTCGAGCCCCTTGGCCGCGTGTATGGTCATGATCCGCACGGTCGCTCCCGGCATCCTGCCTCCTGCGACATTAGTACTTCCCTGTACGTCACAAGAAGTGATGCCGGGCGCTGCGGCGTCATCGGGCGCTTCTCTATCGGCCTGCGCCATCGCGCGAAGCTGGGCGCGAAACTGCGGCGGACTGGGGTAGCGTCCGCTGTCGAGTTCCAGCGCAAGTTCGATAAATCGTGTTAGATTGCCTAGCACCCGCGCTGTGAGATGATCGGGGAAGGCCGCCCCAAAGCGCGCCATAACGCCGCCTTCACAATAGATACGATCCAGCAGATCATGCACGGGCAGCCGGCCTGCGAGCGCGCGCCATTGGCTGAGACTATGGTGCGCGCGGCAAAGCGGCGTGCCAGGCTGTAATTCCGGAGCGAGCAGCTTGAGCCGCTCATTCCAGGGCGTTTCATCTGAAGAGTGCATGGCGAGCCGTATGAGATCGGCGTCGCTGCATGCAAACAGCGGAGAGCGCAACACCTGCGCCAAGGCCAGATTGTCATAGGGGGTAATCAAGGTGTCGAGCAGGGCGAGCATGTCCTGCACCTCCAGACTTTCGAGGAGGGTGCCGCGCGCCGCGCCCAGGTAGGGGATGCCGGCTTCGCGCAGCGCGGCTTCGTAACTCTGGGCATGGGTGCGGTTACGCAGCAGGATGAGGATGTCGCCGAAATTGACGGGCCGCGCATTCCCCGGCGGGCCAATCAGGGTGCGCGTGTCAATGAGTGTTTGAATGCGTTGCGCGATGAGGCGGCCTTCCTCCAGGTGACGGATATCTTCTTCGAGTACGCGCGGCTCTAGTAAAGGATTGCGTAATGCGTCCCGTGCACTATTATCCGGCGCCGTCTCGGCAACAGTAATCAACGGCAGCAGTTCGACACGTCCCCACAGGTCGTCTTGATGTGTGACGTGTGTCTCAAAATCGCCGAGCTGCTCCGCCAGTGCGGGCAGACTGAAGGTCCGGTTCACACATTCGATGATGGCCGTCGCCGAACGCCACGAGGCGTGCAGCGGGAAGCTTTCGGACTGTAAATTCTTCTCCAGCCAGGACCGGGCCGCGGTGAACAGGTGAGGGTCGGCGCGGCGGAAACGGTAAATGGACTGTTTGTGATCGCCCACTAAAAATACACTGCGCTCCCGTGTAGGTCCCGAGGCAAGTTCCTCTAACAGAGGCAGGATCAAATGCCATTGCGTGGGGTTGGTGTCTTGAAACTCATCAATCAGTAAATGGTCAATGCGCTGATCCAGTTTATACTGCACCCACAGGGCATGATCGGAGCGGTTTAACAGGCGATACGCCTGCCACTCCAGATCGCTGAAGTCGAGCAAGCCCTGTTCCGCCTTGAGGCGTTGATAGTGATCGAGATAACGGCTCCCGGCCGTGAACCAGGCGCGCGATACGTTAAGGGTAGAATGTTTGGCAAACCACGCCAGCCGTTCGCACACGTGCTCAAAGATAAATACGAAACGCCGCGCGGCGGCATCACCCAGAAGCGTTGACTGCGCCTTGGTGATGGGACGTTTGCGCGGCGTGCCGTCCTGAGTGAGAAACACCTCACGGATCATCCGGATATGCAGTTCATTGTGTTCAGTGTGGTTCAGACAGTCTTGCAATAGCCGGATGTGATGCGGGTTGCCTGAAAACTTCACCAGCAATTCGGCAAACTCATGCAGTTGCTGTTGTACCTCTGACGTACATGGATGTACTAATGTCGCGGGAGGCAGGATGCCGGGAGCGACCGCTGAAAAGAATTCACTCACCGCATCTGAATCTGGGTCAATCTCCAACTGTTTTGCGAGGTTCATGACTGCAAAGCCGACAGGATCAGACTGGCCTTCGCTATAGGCCCACCAGTCGCTACGGTGTTCCAGAAAATTTTTGAGCGCCGTCTCGGTTCCGGAGAGCCCGCCGCAGAGATCGAACAGGGTCAGCATCGCCTCCGCGAGCGCGCCGTCCGGGGTCTCCGTCGCCTCGCGCAACAAGGCCTGCCACGCCGTTCGCTGCCAGTGCGCCGTCTGCTCGGCCAATTCAAATCCGGGCGAGACGCCTGCCTCCAGCGGGAAGCGTTGCAGTAATTCCTGGCAGAAGGCGTGGAAGGTGGAAATCTTGAGCGGTTGCTCAGAACGCAACAAGGCTTCGTATAAGCCGCGCGCCCGCGCGCAATTTTCCTCATCGGGCGCCACACCCATGCCCTGTAATGCAGTTATCAACTCAGGGCCGGAACAGCGGGCGAGTTCAAACAGGCGGTCGTTCAGGCGCGTCTGCATCTCCGCCGCGGCCTTGCGGGTGAAGGTGATGGCGAGGATGGCATCGGGACGCGCGCCGGCCAGCAGCAGGCGGATCAGGCGAGTGACCAGCAGCCAGGTTTTGCCGGTGCCCGCCGAGGCCGTTACGGTGGCATGACGCTCCGGGGCGCTGGCGGCATGTATCGAGGTCACTCCCGGCATCCCGCCTCCTGTGCCGTACAGGGAGTACCCATGTCGCGAGAGGCAGGAAGCCGGGAGCGACCGACATTAGTACCTCCGTGTACGTTACTAGACATGCCGTGATTCTGCGACAGGCCATGCCTGGCGGCGGCACAGACCCTGCATCTCGCAACGTGCGCAGGTTTTTGGATCGCCCCAGGCCGGTGCGCCTGTTCCTTCACGCAGCGCCTGCATGACGGCATCGAGCCGCTGCGCCGTCAGGGTGCTCAGCCGGTGCAGCTCTTCCCCTTCCAGCCGCGCGCCCGGTTTGACCAGATCTTTATCGAGCAGCAAATACTCGACGCGCTCTATATTATCGTTATATAACTGCTCCGCCAGCAGCGCATAGAAAATCAACTGCGTGGCCTCGCCGCTGGAGACGTCCGCCTGCTTGTCACCCTGGCCGGTCTTGTAATCCAGGATGTGCAGCCCGTTCCGGCGCCGGTCTATGCGATCCAGCCGCCCGGTTAGCGTGAGGCCATCCGCCCGAGCGCTGCGCACGCTGACCTCGCAGGCGAGTGGTGAACCCTCCTGCGCGATCTGCCAGTCAATGTAATCGGGGATAATCGCCAGCCAGCGCGCCAGCCAGGCGCGGTGTACGAAGTTTTTTTTCACATCGGGGGCGAATACGGCTTGGCTGATTTCGGTGAGCATGTGAATCGCCCGCGCGCGGTTTTCCGTCGCGATCGCTTCGCTAAAAGGGCCGGGTAAATCTTTGGCGCCGCAGTGAAAGGCTTGCAGGATACGATGCGCGCGCTCACCGAAGTCGCTTTTTTCGAGCAGCTCCTGTACCTCCTCGGACACGCGGAGTTGCAGGGCGTGTGCGGCGAAGAACTGATACGGACAATCAATGAGCCGCTGGTGAGCGCGGGCGGAGAGGGTGTCCGGCAATAGCGCCCGATCTATCGCGGGCCGCGGCCGGACGGTTCGGGCGGGGAGGGTGGATGGATCGGCATGGCTGATCTGGGCGCGAGGTTCATTGATCAGCGCGGTGAGCGTCTTGTCGTCCAGCCGGTCGCCATAGGCCAGGAGATGAAATGACTGCAAGGCCTCGACCCACGGACTGGGGAGGATGGGCTCGCCGTCCTGTTCGCGGCGCAGCGTGATCGTCACCTGCGGGGCGCACTCCAGCAATCGCCGGAAGTGGTAAAAGCGTGTGCAGAGTTCGTCATGACGCGTGGCGAGCCCCAACTCGCGCCGTACCGCGCTGTTGAAAAAGGGCGATGGCGGACCGCCGCCGGGCAGATGCTCGTGGTCGGCCCCGGCGATGATCAGCGCATCGAAACGGCACAGCGCTGTCTGTTCCAGCGCCAGCAACTGCACCGGACTGCCGGTATTATTCGGAACAAAATTCGCCGTCTCCAGGCTGCGCGCCAGCCAGGCCCGGAACTCCCGCCAGTTCATGCGCAGGCTGCGCCCAAAGAGCGCCTGCTGCAACGCCTCTATTTCAGCCAGGATGCGTTGCCCGGCGGCGTCATGAGCCAGCGCCTGGGTTATTCCCAGTCGCTGCAGGCTCTCTTGCAGGGCGTTGAGCAGGGTCTGGGGGTGATGTGCGTGCCCCTTCAACAGCGGCAGCAGAGGCTGGGAGGCGCGGTCGAGATCGGCGATGAGTTGGGCGATCGCGTCGCGCCCCTGCGTGAGGTGCGGCAGGCGCTTACGGGTCGTTCCCGGCATCCT
This sequence comes from Gammaproteobacteria bacterium, assembly GCA_016195665.1. NCBI lineage: Bacteria > Pseudomonadati > Pseudomonadota > Gammaproteobacteria > Gammaproteobacteria bacterium. The sequence continues at coordinate 12,517 of JACPZD010000005.1, forward strand.
GCCTCTGACGTACAGGGAAGTACTAATGTCGCGGGAGGCAGGACGCCGGGAGCGACCCGCGACATTAGTACTTCCGTGTACGTCATAATTGTGCAGCCCGCGCGGGAGATTGGCGCGGCGGATGATGTCGCGCTCCAGCCGGTAGACGGTATCGAGATGCTTGTCCCGGTCACGGTCCGGAAAGACAAAACTCGATTTGAGCAGGTCGAGCAGGGGGTCGTGGGCGAAATCCTGCTCCACCGTCTGTAGCCAACGCTCAATCGTGCTCGCGGCGCTGGTGGTGGACAGCGCCCATCCTGCCGCATCCTGAAGAGTGACACCGGCGCGCTCCAGCAAGGCCCGGATACGGCGGGTGAGGCGTCTGTCCTCGCTGACGATGCCGATGGCGCTACGGCCCTCAATCAGCCAACGGCGCACCTGGATGTCCACCGCCTTGGCCTCTTCTTCGGCCCCGTTGGCCGCAAACACCGACAGCCGGGTCGCTCCCGGCGTCCTGCCTCCCGCGACATTAGTACTTCCTTGTACGTCACCGGTGGCGGGGCTGTTGGAGCGGCGTTCCGCAAACGCACTTGCGCGTACCGCCAAAGCGGCGCTGCTGGGCGCATACACACTAGTTACAAAATCCGTGAAATCATCGTGGGATACTATTACCGTAGCGTCGCACTGCATGTTTTTTAGCAGCCTGACGAGAGGCGCGTCGGGAGCGGAACCGTGCAGAATGAGACTCAGTTGCCCGCGTTCATGCAAGGCCTTGCACCAGGCAAGTTCGGCGGGATAGAACTCATGAAATCCCGCCAGATAAAAATGCAGATTGCCCGGAATGGAACGATCACCGAGCCTGGACACATAGGCGCTGCGCCCATCCGTCTTGTGTTCGGCCTGAAGCTGATCGCGTAGCGCTTGCCAGAGGGTGTACACGACGCGGGCCTCGTCGCCCAGCGCCGCAGTGGCGATACCGTCAGGCAGGCCATACGCGTGCGCCAGCCGTGCCGTGAAGTGTTCCAGTGAGACGGGAGGGTCAGTCTGCCGCAGGGTCAATTCATCGAACAGCCTCAGCAAACTATCGGCTATTCGCCAGGGGGCCGCTCCCGGCGTCCTGCCTCCCGCGACATGAGTACTTCCGTGTACGTCACCGCCAAACAGATCCGGATGCTCTGCCAGGGCCTCTACGAGGAGGAGCGCGCGTGCGGGCTCTGAAATCACCCGGCCCGTTATGGGAACATGACGCTCCATCCAGCCGCGCAGGGTATCAATGTTCGGCCCCAGCAGGGCGTGATGACCGTGCGCCTGGGCGCGTTCCAACAGCAGCCTGCGCAGGCGCGGCGCGGCGCTCAGCGTAGGGAGCAGAATGACCGAGTTCGTGAGATCAGGCAGGGACGCCTGTTGCACGATCTCATCGGCGAGGACGGCGAGCGGATCGTGCCCATAGGGGACAATGAGCACGGGGTGGTGTATCAGCGCTCCAATAATTTGAGCTTGTCCGGCACCCCATCCCACTCCTTGGCATCAGGCGGCGGTTCGCCCATTTCGGTGATCACCGGCCAGGCCTTGGCCAGTTCGGCGTTGAGCGCGGTGAAATGCTTTTGTCCCTCGGGCACGGCGTCCTCCGCGAAGATGGCATTGGCCGGGCACTCCGGTTCGCACAAGGTGCAATCTATGCACTCATCGGGATCTATGACCAAAAAGTTCGGCCCTTCGTGGAAGCAGTCCACGGGGCAGACCTCGACACAGTCCATGTATTTGCATTTGATGCAGTTTTCGGTAACGACAAAGGTCATGTTCATCTCCCGCACGGGGCCGTGCGCTATCAAAATGCCCGGTTGCTCAATATAATGGGGTCACTATGATCCCTTTAGGCTGCAATTATAGCAGGATGTTTCCGGCCGTTTCCAAACGGGTGCGGTCGCTCCCGGCATCCTGCCTCCCGCGACATTAGTACTGCCTTGTACGTCACCGGTAGCCCTCCCATGACTTTGCACTACGACCTGCACAGCCACTCCACCGCCTCCGACGGCACCTTGAGTCCGGCCGAGCTGGTGGCGCGGGCCCATGCCCGCGGCGTGCACGTGCTGGCGCTCACCGACCACGACAGCACCGAGGGCCTTGCCGAGGCGGCGGCCGCGGCGGCCATTAGTACATCCATGTACGTCAGAGATATCGGGTTAGACCTCGTCCCCGGCGTAGAGATCTCGGTGAGCTGGAATAGCCAGACGGTACACATCATCGGCCTGCACATTGACCCTGCGAATCAAGCCCTGCAGGAGGGTTTGGCGGGGCTGCGCGGCTTTCGGGACTGGCGCGCGCAAGAAATCGCGCGGCGTCTTGAAAAACACGGCATTGCGGATACCTACGAAGGCGCCAAGGCCTATGCCAAAGGGACTATCGTGAGCCGCACCCATTTTGCGCGATTGCTGGTCGAGCGTGGCGAGGCGCGCGATCTGCAACAGGTTTTCAAGCGGTTTCTGGTCCACGGCAAGCCCGGCTACGTGAGCGGCGAGTGGGCCAAGCTGGAAGACGCCGTGAGCTGGATCACCGGCGCGGGCGGGCAAGCCGTCATCGCCCATCCGGCCCGTTACAAACTCACCGCCTCGCGCCTGCGCACGCTGTTCACCGAATTCAAGGACGCAGGCGGCGCAGGCATCGAAGTCGTGTCCGGCAGCCACAGCCGCGACGATTATTTCACCCTGGCCAACTACGCAAAACAGTTCGGACTGCTCGCCTCCAGCGGCTCCGATTATCACGGCCCCGAACACCCCTGGATAGAGCTGGGCCGGCTGCCTGAATTGCCCAAGAATTGCGTTCCGATCTGGACAGAATGGAGTCAATATCCATGCAACGTCTCCACCTCCACCCCACCCACCCCCAGGCGCGCCTGATTAACCTGGCCGTCAAGGTCATCCGCGACGGCGGAGTGATCGTCTATCCAACCGATTCCAGCTATGCCCTCGGTTGTCATATCGGCGACAAGACCGCGCTGGAACGTATCTGCCGTATCCGCAACCTGGACGACAGACACAACTTCACCCTGGTGTGCCGCGATCTCTCGGAGATCGCCATCTATGCCAAGGTGGATAACACCGCGTACCGGGCGATCAAGGCTCACACCCCCGGCCCCTACACCTTCATCCTCAAGGCCACCCACGAAGTGCCGCGCCGCCTGCAAAACCCCAAGCGCAAAACCATCGGCCTGCGCGTGCCCGATCACCCCATCGTGCAGGCGCTGCTGGCCGCGCTGGGCGAGCCGATCATGAGCACCACCCTCATCCTCCCCGGCGGTGATCTTCCGCTCAATGATCCGGATGAGATCGAGCGGCTTTTAAAAAATCAAACGGACCTCATCCTGGACGCCGGCAACGGCGGCTTGGACACCACCACCGTGGTGGATCTGGTGGACGAAGTCCCGCGTGTGATCCGCGAGGGCAAGGGCGATGGCCGTGCGTTTGTGAGCTGAGCGGATTTCCCGCCCGGTTTGGTAAAACTGTAGGGCAAGGGCCAAACCGGTTATAATCCGGCGATGGATGAACTCAGTTTGATGCAGCGCATCGCGGTATGGGCGCTGCCCTTGATCTTTGCCATTACCGTGCATGAAGTGGCCCACGGCTGGATGGCGCGGCGGCTGGGCGACCCCACCGCCATGATGTTGGGGCGGCTGACCCTCAATCCCCTTAAGCATATTGATCCGGTCGGAACTATCCTGGTGCCGCTGTTGTTATTGATGATCAGCCCGTTCATCTTCGGCTGGGCCAAACCGGTGCCGGTGACCTGGCAGAACCTCAAGCACCCCAAGCGCGACATGGCGCTGGTGGCCGCCGCCGGGCCGCTCGCCAATCTGCTGATGGCGGTGCTTTGGCTACTGGTGTTGAAGATTGGGGTGGTACTCAGCGGTCAATTCCCCTGGGCTGCGACCTTTCTGCGCTATGTCGGACAGGCGGGGGTGTTTATCAATCTCATACTCATGGTGTTGAACCTCATCCCCATCCCGCCGCTGGACGGCGGGCGGGTGCTGTCGGGGCTGTTGCCTGGGCCTTTGTCCTGGCAATTAAACCGGCTGGAGCCGGTCGGCTTTATTATTCTGATTGCGCTGCTGGTGACGGGCATCCTCGGGCAGGTCATGGGGCCGGTGGTGTTCGGGTTACAGTCGGCGCTGTATTTTTTAGTCGGTTTGAGGGGGTAGTTTGAGTTCGGTTCCTACGCAACACCAGCGGGTGCTGTCGGGCATGCGCCCCACCGGAGCTTTGCATCTCGGTCACTATCACGGGGTACTCAAGAACTGGCTGCGCTTGCAGCACGAGTACGAGTGTTACTTTTTTGTCGCCGACTGGCACGCGCTCACCACGCACTACGAAGACCCGCGCATCATCGGCGAGAGCGTCTGGGACATGGTGGTGGATTGGCTGGCGGTGGGCATCAACCCGGGCGCCGCCAAGCTGTTTATCCAGTCGCGCATTCCCGAACACGCCGAGCTGCACTTGTTGCTCTCCATGATGACCCCGCTCGGCTGGCTGGAACGGGTGCCGAGCTACAAGGATCAACAGGAAAAGCTCAAAGAGCTGGATTTGGCGACTTACGGTTTTCTCGGTTATCCGCTGCTGCAGAGCGCGGATATCCTGATCTACAAGGCCGGCCAGGTGCCGGTCGGCGAGGACCAGGTCGCCCACGTCGAACTGACCCGCGAGGTGGCGCGGCGCTTCAATCATTTGTATGGGCGGGAACCGGACTTTGAGGAAAAGGTCGAGATCGCCATCAAAAATCTGGGTGCGAGGAACGCCAGACTTTACAAATCCTTGCGTAAGCGCTATCAGGAACAGGGCGATCACGAGGCGCTGGAGACGGCGCACGCCTTGTTGACAGGGCTCCAGAACATCACCCTGGGCGACCGCGAACGGCTGCTCGGATTTCTGGAGGGCGAGGGGCTGATTATCCTGCCCGAACCGCACGCCCTGCTGACCCCGATACCCAAGATGCCGGGGCTGGACGGGCAGAAGATGTCCAAGTCCTACAACAACACCATCGGGCTGCGCGAAGATCCCAAGGCAGTCGAGGCCAAGCTGCGCACCATGCAAACCGACCCCGCGCGCGTGCGCAGAACCGATCCCGGCGAGCCGGAACGCTGTCCGGTGTGGCAGCTCCACAAGATCTACTCGAGCGACGAGACCAAGGCCTGGGTGCAGGAGGGCTGCCGCAGCGCGGGCATCGGCTGTCTGGACTGCAAGCGGCCGCTCATCGAGGCCATCCTTCAGGAGTTGGCGCCGATCCGCGAGCGTGCCCAGGAGTTTGTCGAGAACCCGGAATCGGTGCAGCGCATTATCGCCGACGGCTGCGAGGCGGCGCGCGCGGTGGCGCGTGAGACCCTGGACGAGGTGCGGCGGGCAATGGGTCTTTCTTATCAGTGGTCCAGCACGGAACACGGCTGAATATGAGCACTGAACTTCAAGAAGCAATAAGCGCACAGACTCCACCGGCGCTGCCGCCCTTCGCTATGGTACAGGGCGCCCCGCTCACCCAAATGCCGCGCGACCTCTACATCCCCCCCGATGCGCTGGAGGTGTTTCTGGACGCCTTCGAGGGGCCGCTCGATCTGTTGCTCTATCTCATCAAGCGCCAGAACATTGATATTCTCGACATCCCCATCGCGCAGGTCACCCATCAATATATGGACTACATCGAGCTCATGAAGGAGGGGCCTCTGGAGTTGACCGCAGAGTATTTGCTGATGGCGGCAATGCTGGCCGAGATCAAGTCGCGCATGCTGTTGCCGCGCCCGCCCGATCTCGCCGGGGAGGATGATCCGCGCGCCGAGCTGGTGCGGCGGTTGCAGGAATATGAACGCTACAAGCAGGCGGCGGAGGATATGGACACCCTGCCGCAACTCGGTCGCGATGTGTTTCACGCCGGTGTGCAAGCGCCCGACGGCCGCTTGCAGAGGCCGCCGCCCACGGTGAATCTATATGAAATCCTGCTGGCCTTCAAAGAGGTGCTGGCGCGCGCCGAGATGTTTTCTCATCATCATATCCAGCGCGAACCGTTGTCGGTGCGCGAGCGCATGGCGCAGGTCTTGACGCTGGTACAGGCCGACAGTTACACCGATTTCACGAGTCTGTTTAATGTGGAAGAGGGGCGCAGGGGCCTGGTGGTCACACTGCTCGCGCTGCTGGAATTGATTAAGGAATCCCTCGTCGAATTGGTGCAGAACGAGGCCTTTGGGCCGATTCACGTAAAATCCGCCGGGGCGCGCTTTACTCAGGAGTCAGAAAATAAGGCTACAACGTTATAATGTGACTCCTGAGTAAAAACCCTGTTTACTCTACCCCACCCTGTCCCGCCCCCTCAATAGGGGGCGGAGACGTAGCATGAAGTGTAGTCTTAATTACTGACTTCGCTATCGAGAAATTACTAAGCCTGTTCGGCGAGAATCCGCCCGAGCGTGCCGAGGTGCGCGCCGCACTGGATGATCTCGCTCAGGATTACGCCGGGCGCGGCGTTGCGCTTACAGAGGTCGGCAGCGGTTTTCGCTTTCAGGTGCGGCAGGAGTACGCGCAGTGGGTGACCCGTCTCTGGGAGGAGCGGCCCACGCGCTATTCACGCGCGCTGCTCGAGACCCTCGCCCTGATCGCCTACCGCCAGCCCATCACCCGCGCCGAGATCGAAGACATCCGCGGCGTAGGTGTGAGCACTCACATCATCAAGACCCTGCACGAGCGCGAATGGATACGGGTGCTCGGCCACCGCGACGTGCCGGGCAAGCCCGCGCTCTATGGCACGACGCGCCATTTTTTGGATCACTTCAATCTCAAGAGTCTGGACGAACTGCCCACCCTCGCGGAGATCCGCGATCTGGACAGCATCAATATCCAACTCGACCTTGGTGAGCCGCCGCCGGGGAGCGGAGAGACGAGCCATGAGCAGCAAGAGCCGGGTTGACAAGCGTTGAAAAAACCCGCCTCGCGTTTTTTCAAGCCCGACGTGGCTGATGTGAGTTCGAAGCCACCGAAGCGTTCCAAAGCGCCGGCCCGGCGCGCCGCGCCGCCGCGTCCCCACGCTGCGCCGCGGAAGGTATTGCAACACCCCGTTGCAGCGCCTCTCCCCCGCCCATCCACCGAACCGGTCACTCCCGGCATCCTGCCTCTGACGTACAGGGAAGAACTAATGTCGCGGGAGGCAGGACGCCGGGAGCGACCCGCGACATTAGTATATCCGTATACGTCAGGGGAAAAGCTGCAGAAGGTCTTGGCACGCGCGGGTTACGGCTCGCGCCGTGAGATTGAGGGTTGGATCGCCGAGGGGCGCATCACGGTCAACAAGCAGGTGGCCAAACTGGGCGACCGGGTCAGCGAACACGATGCCATCCTCATAGACGGCCATCCGCCGCAGGCCCACCGTCTGGCCGGGCCCAAACGGCGTGTGCTGGCCTATTATAAACCGGAGGGTGAGGTCTGTACCCGCACCGATGAGGAAGGCCGTCCGACCATTTTTGACCGCCTCCCCAAGCTCCGCAACGGACGCTGGATTGCGGTGGGTCGCCTCGACATCAGCACCCAGGGCCTGATTCTGCTCACCACTGACGGTGAGCTGGCTCATCGTCTCATGCACCCTTCCAGCGAGGTCGAGCGCGAATACGCGGTACGGGTTTTGGGAGAGGTCACGCCCGAGGTGTTACAAGCCTTGCGCCAAGGCGTGCCGCTGGAAGACGGCATGGCGCATTTCGACGCCATTCAAGAGGCGGGCGGCACGGGCGCCAACCACTGGTATCACGTCGTCCTCAGGGAGGGCCGTAACCGCGAGGTGCGCCGCTTGTGGGAGTCACAAGGGGTTACGGTGAGCCGCTTGACGCGGGTGCGCTATGGCCCGGTCACTCTGGGGCGGCGGCTGCGCGCCGGGCAGTGGCGCGAACTGGAGAGCGACGAGGTACGGACGTTGGCGCAGCACGCGGGATTAGAACAAGTTTCCACACCGCGCGGCCAGCCAGTGACTCAACCCGAGGTCAAGTCCGTTAAGAAATCCGATGCGACGCGCCGTATCGCCCCACGCCGCCGTCAGCCCCGCTAGACGCCTGCACGACGTTTACCGGCGTCTGCATCGGGCTTACGGGCCGCAGCACTGGTGGCCAGGCGAGACACCCTTCGAGGTGATGGTGGGCGCGGTGCTCACCCAGAATACCGCCTGGGGCAATGTCGAAAAGGCGATTGAGAACCTGAAACAGGCGCAGGCCCTGGATGCCATGGTCATCGCCAAGACCCCTCATGCCCGTCTGGCCCGCTGGCTCAAGCCTTCCGGTTATTTCAATATCAAGGCCAGACGGCTGCGTAATTTTTGCATCTGGTACCTTGCCCAGGGCGGCTTCGAGGCGCTCGCGTCGTGGGACACGGCGCGGCTGCGGCACGGGCTGCTCTCCGTCAACGGCGTCGGGCCAGAGACGGCGGACGATATGTTGCTCTACGCCTTTGCGCGCCCGGTGTTTGTGATAGACGCCTATACCCGTCGGCTGCACAGCCGGCTTGGGACTATCCGCGGTGATGAAGGCTATGAAACCTTGCGCTCGTTGTTCGAATCCACTCTGCGAGGCCGAAAAAAGATTCAATTATTCAATGAGTTTCATGCCTTGATTGTCAGACACGCCAAGGACGTCTGCCGGCCCCGGCCACGTTGCCGGGAATGCTGTCTGGCAGGGAGCTGTCCTTCGGCGACGGTTTGATGCTGCGATGATTGCAACACATTCGGCTTAGGCTTATGCTCATAATTCGAATTGTTGTTCATATAAAGGAGGTATCCCATGAGCCTGCAATTAGGTGATATCGCCCCCGACTTTACCCAGGATTCCAACGAGGGGCCGATCCGTTTTTATGACTGGATGGGGGACAAGTGGGCCGTGCTGTTCTCGCACCCGGCGGACTTCACGCCGGTCTGCACGACCGAACTCGGCGCGGTTGCTAAGCTTAAGCAGGAATTTGATAAGCGCAACGTCAAGGTGTTGGCCTTGAGTGTGGACCCGGTGGAGTCGCACAAGGGCTGGATCGGCGATATCAACGAGACCCAAAACGCCCGGGTGAATTTTCCGATCCTCGCGGACGGCGACCGCAAGGTCTCCACGCTGTATGACATGATACACCCCAACGCCAGCAATAACTTTACGGTTCGTTCGGTGTTCATCATAGACCCCAATAAAAAGATACGGCTTATCATCACCTACCCGGCGAGCACGGGCCGTAATTTCGACGAGATCCTGCGCGTGATTGACTCACTGCAACTCACCGACAAATACAGCGTCGCCACACCGGTCAACTGGCATGACGGCGATGATTGCGTTATTCTCCCTTCGCTCACAGACCCGGTAGTGCTGAAGCAGAAATTTCCCAAGGGCTATAAACAACTGAAAGCGTATTTACGGATGACGCCGCAGCCTAATAAGTACTAAGTAGTTCATAAGTAAGACGACATCTCCACCTCGTTCCCCGCCCCCTGTTTAGGGGGCGGGACAGGGTGGGGGTAAGTAAAACAGGGTTTTTTACTAATCAGACACAAAGTAGGCGTGTGCGCACATTAGTTTCTGATTAGTAACGAATAATCTATCTACCCTCATACTTGAAAGAGACCAATCATGAGCAAAAAAATAACACGTCGTGATTTTGTAAAACTGTCCGGCGCCGCCGTCGCCGCCGCCGGCCTCGGCGGCCTCCCCGCGATCGGCGAGGCCAAGCCCAGGTCCGCATCGCTCGGCAAGGCTTACCTGCCCAAGGCCAAAGGCCCGCGCGTGGTGGTGGTCGGGGCGGGCACGGCGGGGCTCACCATCGCCAAATATCTCAAAAAGGAAAACCCCAAATTTGATGTGGTGATGGTGGAAAAACGCGCCCAGTACAGCTCGTGTTTTTCCAGTAATCTTTGGTATGCGGACGTCATTAATCTCGATTTTCTTGCGGCGCACAGTTTTTTAGATGCGGCGAAGAACGGTGATTACACCTTTTTCAACGCGACCTGCACCGGCGCGGACCGCGCGGGGCGCAAACTCATCACCGATCAGGGTGAAATCGCCTATGACTATCTGGTGCTCACCCCGGGGATAGATTACGACTACGCCAAGATCGGCGTGAACGATCCCGATACCGAGTACCGTCTGCGCACGGAATATCCCGCCGGCTGGACCCTGGGCACCGAGCACGTAACCATCAAACGCAAGGTGCAAAACTTCAAGGGCGGCGTGTTTGTGCAGACCGTGCCCGGCGGCAATTACCGCTGTCTGCCGGCGCCGTATGAGCGGGCGTGCATGATCGCCTCGGTGTTCAAGAAAAACAAGGTCAAGGGCAAGGTGCTGGTGCTGGATCACAATCCTGACATTACCATCAAAAAGAACGGCTTCCACGCGGCATTCGATGAGTTGTATAAGGATATCATCGAATATGTGCCGTCGGTTGAAATCAAATCGGTGGATGTGGATAAAAAGGGCATCGTCACCGAGTTCGACACGTATCAGTTTGACGACGCGGCCATCTATCCCAATATCCGCGGCTCCAAATTGCTGGAGACGCTGGGTGTGATGGACCCCAAGAGTTTGCAAAAAGAGGCGCGCATTGACGTGCTCAAATATCACGTGCTCAGCAATGAGCACGTCTACGTGGCGGGCGACTCGCGGCCTATGCCGTTCTCGAAGAGCGCCAACACCTCTAACACCGAAGGCAAATACGTCGCCAAGGTGATCGCCGCCCATGCCGCTGGCAAACAGATGGATTGGGTCAGCCCCACTACGACGTGTTACTCGATGGTCAGCACCGGTCCCAACGAGGCCATCAGCGTGGATGCGCGCTACGCCTATGACGCGGCAAAGCAGGAGTTCAGCTTCTCCAAAGACACCAAGATGTTCGAGGAGCGCAGCCCCGAGCAGGGCAAGGCGGCGCTCGATTGGGCGCAGGGTTTATACAGCGACTTGTTTGGTTGAGGTATCACAAACAATGGACTTTACATTTATCATGTTCGGTATCGCGGCGCTGATTATGATCGCTGCGTGGATCACCTCTCTCTTTGCCGGCAGAGGCTGAGACAGCAGCCGCTGTTGTCCGCTTCAGGACGTGGGTGCATACCCTTGTGTATCTTTTGCTGCACGCGCCGATCCCATCCTGAATGAGTAGATCATCTCAACCGTGGTTATCTTTTGTGCGCAGGGTCGCCGAAGGCATCGAGCTACGGCTGAAGGTCATCCCCGGCGCCAGCCGTTCCGTGATCGTGGGCGTGCTCGGTGACAGATTGAAGGTGAAGGTGGCCGCTCCGCTGGAGGATGGCAAGGCGAACAAGGCGGTCGTCGAACTGATTTCAGAGTGGCTGGAGGCGGACTCTGTGGAAATTGTTTCCGGTCACGCCCATCCGGAAAAGGTCGTGCGGGTGCGCGGTTTGATGAAGATAGACGAAGGCCGTTTGTCGGTATTGAAGTGAAATCTTCCACGCCCTTAAAACTGGTGCGGAGCAGGCAACTCCGCTCTCCCGTCCAAGCGGTGAGGATTCCGCATCTGCGCAACTGGCTGGCGCTCACCCTGTTGACGGGCTTGTACAGTTATGTGGTATTGGCGACCCAGGGCGGCCTTCACCTGGTGGTGGCGCCGCTGGTAATCGCGCCATTGGGCTACCATGCCTTTAAGGGTAGATCGTTCATCCGCAAAGTGTTGCCCGCAACGGTCCCTTGGGCGGGCGCACCCATCCTTGCTGCAGCAGGTCTTGATAATGCGATAGAAGCGGTCTTTGTCCACTCCTTTCTCATCGGCATGGTGGTGGTGCAGGTGTGGGAGGCGTCGCTGTGGTTGGGCGGATACATCATTGCCCGCCTTGGCCGCTTAAGGAGTCGTCTCTCCGACCAGGATCACCCGCTTGCTTCGGGCGATAACAGGCAGAACGTGGTGCCGTTAAACCCCAAGTCCAAAGCAACGTCCGAGCATCCCGATGAGGGGCGGGAGACCCGCTAGCAGTTTACGCCCTCTGGCTGAACCGCCCTAGTCTGGCATCGGCGAGCAGACTTTGGAAGTGTCTGCCGCTCAGATGAATCAGTTCCTCATGGTCGCCCGCCTCAAAATAGATGTCCGGCTGTTCTATCAGACTGCTATCCAAGATGGTCGGCATTCCATAGGCCATGCCCAGCGGTGGGACTGCGCCGAGTTGGCAATCCTTAAAGATAGGGGTGAGTTCGCTCTCCACCGCAAGACGAAGTTTGCGGTTAAGTTGCTCACTCAACCTGCCGAGCTTGATGTGGTGGGTGGCCGGTACCACCGCCATGAGATAGCCGTCGTCGTCTTCGAGCAGTACGGCCTTGGCGAGGGCATCGCCCGGGATGTGCGCGGCCTCGGCGGTCTCGAGGCTTGAAAGGGTGCGGGGATGAGGCACCACCTCGTAGTGTATTCCCTTGCTCATCATGTAGTCTTCAAGAGTGTGTGCAATAGCCATGTCAGCTCCTCCTGTCGTTGGGTTTTCTACAATCGTTTACCAAATTCAGTATACATCTTAAGTACACCGTGAGATCAAGACATTATTGGAATATTTGATCTTAATCAATGTGCCTGCATTAAGATCGGAATATCTTAATTTTCCATGAAAATTTTCGATGAAAATCCATCAATTAGAAACATCATGAGCTGACCCGGCTATTCGAGATGAGATCAAGCTATAGCTATTTCGACCACGACGCCGATATCGGCGTCATCGGCTGCGGCGAGACGGCAGAGGCCGCCTTCGTTGCGGCGGCCGAAGCCATGTTCGCAATCATGACGGATATCACGACGGTAAGCGACGTTATACACATCCAAGTCGGTTTCGAGGAGTCCGATTTGGAGCTGGCGTTGGTCACCTGGCTAAACAACCTGCTCACCGAGGCCCGCATGGAGGGACTGATCTTCAGCCGCTTCGCCCTGCAAAGGAACGAAACAAATTGGCGTGGTGAGGCGTGGGGCGAGCCGTGGCGTGCAGGGATGGAGAGAGGGGTGGAGGTCAAGGGCGCGACGCTGACGATGCTTTCCGTGAAGCAGGTCGAGGCGGGCTGGGAGGCGCGTTGCGTGGTGGATGTATGAGACGGGTGAGGAGTGAGGAGCTTGTATGGACATGACCCGGTTGAACAAGATTGATGACACGTGCTGGAGTGTCAAACCCGCTGCGGGTGAGCAAGCCGCACCGGTACGGATGTACGGCAGCGAAGCGCTGCTCGCCAGCATGGACGACAAGGTGCTCGAGCAGATCACCAATGTGGCGAAGCTGCCGGGTCTGGTCGGCGCCGCCATGACCATGCCGGATGCGCACTGGGGTTACGGGTTTCCCATCGGTGGGGTCGCCGCGTTTGATCCCGAACAAGGCGGCATCATTTCTGCGGGCGGTGTGGGGTTTGACATCTCTTGCGGCATCCGCTGTCTGCGCGCCAACCTTACCCTCACAGACATCACGCCGCAGTTGGAGAATCTGGCCGACGCCCTGTTTCACACCATCCCCGCAGGAGTGGGAGAGGAGGGACAGCTTAAATTCGCGCCGGCGCAGCTCGATGAAGTGCTGCTGGGCGGCGCAGAGTGGGCGGTGCGGCAAGGCTATGGCGTGCCGGAAGATCTGGAGTACATCGAGGAACGCGGCCGTGTGACGGGCGCGGTGCCGGAAAATGTCTCGGATCACGCCAAGAAACGCCAGCGCGGCGAGATGGGCACCCTGGGCTCCGGTAATCACTATCTCGAGGTGCAGGTCGTGGATCACATTTACGATCAGCAGGCGGCGCAGGTCTTTGGACTCAGCGAAGGCCAGATCGTGGTTTCCATACACTGCGGTTCGCGCGGCTTGGGTCATCAGATCGGCACGGAGTATCTGGTGACGCTGGCCAAGGCCGCGAACCGGCTGGGTATTACTCTGCCGGACCGGGAATTGGCGTGCGCCCCGATTCAATCGCCGGAGGGTCAAGAATATATCGGCGCAATGAACGCCGCCATCAACTGCGCGCTCGCCAACCGGCAGATACTCGCCCACCTCACTCGTGAAGTATTCGACAGGATAATTCCGAATGCGACACTCGAAACCCTGTTCGATGTCTCGCACAACACCTGCAAAGTAGAGAAGCATAAGGTGGACGGCAAGACACGGCTGCTCTATGTCCACCGCAAAGGAGCGACCCGCGCCTTCGGGCCGAACCACCCGGCGCTGCCGGAGCGTTACCGCGCGATTGGTCAGCCGGTCATCATCGGCGGCAGCATGGGTACCGGTTCCTACGTGCTGGCAGGCACTGCGGAAAGTGAAAACCAGGCCTATTCCTCGGCCAGTCACGGCGCGGGGCGCGCCATGAGCCGTCACCAGGCGCTGCGCCACTGGCGCGGCCGGCAACTGATAGACGAATTGGCCGAACGCGGCATTCTGATCCGCACCCGCTCCATGCGCGGCGCGGCCGAGGAAGCCCCGGCTGCTTACAAAGACGTGGACCTGGTCGCGGAGGCGACGGAAAAGGCGGGACTCGCCAGGCGTGTCGCCTTTCTGCGCCCCAAGGTTTGCGTTAAGGGATAACTATGATACTGGCAACAAAAAACTGCCTGCACCTCGCCACCAAGCTTGCCAAGTACACGCGCACCGGCCTGCTCGGTTACGAAGTAAAAAGGTTTGCCGATGGGGAGTATTATTACCGTCTGCAATATGTCAGGAAACCTAAATCGGTAATACTGCTCGGCAACATTACTCCCGATCCCGCTTCGATCTTTGAACTACTTGCGCTCGCCGAGGCGTTAGCAGACAGCCGTATTGGAATCAAAACACTGTGCGTGCCTTATCTTGGCTACAGCCGTCAGGATCGGCAGAGCGAGAAGGGGGAGGCGGTGATGGCGCACCTGGTCGCCGAGATGCTCAACCGCATCCCCGCGAAGAAAAGGGTGTTTGTGGATCTGCACAGCGACACCGTGCGCGCCATGCTGTCCCCGCATACGGAGGTGTTTTGCCTGCCTCTGATCGTGCAGCAGCCGCTTGCTCGTGGCATTGACGTTGTCGTTGCGCCGGATAAGGGCGCGCAGGCGCGGGCCAAACGTATCGCAGGCGATTTGCCCGTCATCACCATGCTTAAGCACCGCCCCAAACACAATATCGTTGAGCGCGCGCCGATGAGTTATCCCGTCAAGGGCAAGAGGGTGCTGATGGTGGACGATATGATAGACACCGGGCGCACCATTGCCTCGGCGGCGATTCTTCTGAAGAGGCAAGGGGCCAAATCCATCACGGTGGCGGCGACACACGGCATCTTTTCCCCGTCCAGCGACAAGATTCTGACCTCCGCCCCCATCAATAAGATTTTGGTGGGCGACACGTTGGCCCCACACGTTCCGTCCGGCGGCCGCGTGATGTCCATCTCACGCTTGCTTGCAGAAACACTGTAGCGGACTCATGACCTATTCAGCCAAAGATAAGGGAGGCAATCATGCTGTTTCAGAATCGTGACGAAGCCGCGCAATTGTTGTCGGAAAAGCTCACGCAATACCGTGGTAAAAATCCTCTGATACTGGCCATCCCGCGCGGGGCGGTCCCCATGGGAAAATTGATCGCCGCCGAGCTGGGCGGCGAGTTGGACGTCGTATTGGTGAGAAAACTGCGCGCGCCGGGGAATCCTGAGTTCGCCATCGGTTCGGTGGATGAAACGGGCTGGACCTATGTGGCGGACTATGCCGCCGGTGTGGGTGCAAGCGAGAGTTATATAGAGGCCGAAAAACAGGCGCAGATGGAAACCATGCGCACTAGACGCGCCCAATACACGCCCGTGCACCCGCCGGTGGATCCAAAAGGCCGCATTGTCATCGTCGTGGACGACGGGCTTGCCACCGGCGCCACCATGATATCGGCCCTGCACGCCTTGCGCGCCAAGCAGCCTGGAAAACTGATTGCCGCCGTGCCGGTGGCCTCCCCGGAGGCCTTGCGCAAGGTGAAGCCCTATACGGACGAGCTGGTGTGCCTGCATGCGCCGGAATATTTTCAGGCCGTAGGCCAGTTCTATATGGACTTTCCGCAGGTGGACGATGAAGAGGTGATTGCCGTTCTGCGCGAGAGCAAGGGTGCACCGGCGGTCAAGTAAATAAAACCAAGGGCTGTTGAGCTAAGGAATCGCTGATTTATTCATGCTGAACCGCCAAGACGCCAAGAACGCCAAGATTTTTACTTACAATTCAAGCCTTTTTTCTTGGTGACCTTGGCGCCTTGGCGGTTGGCGATATATTTTTCAGAGCTTCCCTAAAGAAGTTCTTGATTGGCGAGCGAAACGAAGGCCCAATATAACCCTTCTGTTGCACGTGCAAGACGCGGGTAGTCGAGTTTATCAGGCGTATCTTGCTCAGTGTGATAATAAGGATAACGGTAAAATGCCGTGTCGGTTACCATCAATGCTCGGTATCCTTTCCTCCAGAAAGAATGATGATCGCTCCAGGCAACGCCGGGTAGCCAGGCAAAAGTGGCCGTGTGTTCGATGGGAAAATCGGAATGCGCACGAAATGCCGCCGCGGCCGCAGCGGCACCCGCCCTGTTCAACAAGACTAATCCAGCAGAAAAGTGATATTGGCGTTAATGCGATACGCGGTGATCTTGTTGTTCTCCACCTTGGCCTCAAAATTCTTGATGTAAATAGACTTAATCCCGTGCAGCGTCTTGGCTGCGCGGGTCACCGCCTGGGCCGCCGCATCTTCCCAGCTTTTATCCGATTCGGCGAGCACCTCAATGACCTTCAAAATGTGTGACATGCGTCCTCCTGGCTAGATGGTGATGTTCGCAGATAAAGCATACTTCCGCCGGATATAATATGTCATGCGTAAATAACAAAGAGATTGATCTATATCAAATCCAACGGGCCTGCAATCGGGTATCTTGAACTTACGTAAAAAGGAGGTCAGCTATGGCAAACCTGACGAGTTCCCAGATCAAGGAACTTAAGCAAATGATAAATAACCGGTTTACGGAGCTTCTGGAGGAGGTCCGCCAAGAGCTGATACGCTCCGACGATCAGCGCTATGCTGACCTTGCCGGCAGGGTAACGGATGTCGGTGACGAATCCGTGGCGGACATGCTCGTGGATATGGATGCCGCTATCGTGGATAGGCAAATCCGGGAAATCCGCGATCTCGAGGCCGCAAGGCTGCGTATCGGCGATTTCAGCTATGGGATCTGCGCTGATTGTGGCGAGGACATCGGCTATGAGCGGCTGCTCGCGTATCCGA
This sequence comes from Gammaproteobacteria bacterium, assembly GCA_016195665.1. Lineage (NCBI taxonomy): Bacteria > Pseudomonadati > Pseudomonadota > Gammaproteobacteria > Gammaproteobacteria bacterium. The sequence goes on from JACPZD010000005.1 coordinate 29,691, forward strand.
CGGCCAAACGTTGTTACGCTTGTCAGCAGCAGCACGAAAAGAGCTATGCCCAAGAGGGTAGACCGAGCTTGTGACAGCAACTTATGATAATCAACGACGTAGGAGGCCAATTTAAATTCATCAAGAAACGGGACGGCGCCCTTGTCCCGTTCGAGTCGGACAAGATTAAGCGCGCCATCGCCAAGGCCGGCGAAGTCACAGGCGAGTTCAGCGAGTCGGTCGCCGCGGAATTGGCGCTCAAGGTTTTAAGAGTTGCAGAAGAAACTCTCACGGAAAAGATTCCTACCGTTGAAGAAATACAGGACATCGCCGAAGCGGTATTGCTCTCCTCCCCTTATCACAAGACCGCCAAATTCTACATTCTCTATCGGGCCCAGCACGCGGGAATACGCGAGATCGTCGCCAAGGCCGATGTGGATCTGGTGGATCAGTATCTGGAACAGCTCGACTGGCAGGTCAAAGAAAACAGCAACATGACCTATTCCCTGCAGGGGCTCAATAATTACATCTCTTCTGAGATCAGCAAGGTTTACTGGCTCAATAAAATCTATCCGCCCGAGATCAGAGAGGCTTATCTCAGCGGCGATTTTCACATCCATGACCTCAACGCCATTTCGGTTTACTGTGTAGGTTGGGATCTCACCGACCTGCTCATGCAGGGGTTCAGAGGCGCGCCCGCCAAGATCGAAAGCAGGCCGGCCAGGCATTTCCGCAGCGCGCTCGGTCAGGTGGTCAATTTCTTTTATACCCTGCAGGGCGAGGCGGCAGGCGCCCAGGCTTTCTCCAATTTCGACACGCTGCTCGCGCCCTTCATCCGTTACGACGGCCTGGGGTATACCGAGGTCAAACAGGCCATGCAGGAATTTATCTTCAATATCAACGTCCCCACGCGGGTAGGTTTCCAAACGCCGTTTACCAATGTCACTATAGACTTGCAGCCTCCCAGCTATCTCGCCGGGCAGGGCGTGATTATCGGCGGCGTCATGCAGGACAAACCCTACAAGGACTTTCAGGAAGAGATCAATCTATTCAACCGGGCGCTCTTTGAGGTCATGCAGGAAGGGGATGCGAACGGCAGGGTGTTTACCTTTCCAATACCGACCTACAACATCACCAAGGATTTTGATTGGGACAACCCGAATTTAGAGGGCTTATGGCGGATGACAGCCAAGTACGGCATACCGTATTTTTCCAACTTTGTGAATTCCGACATGAAGCCGGAAGACGCCCGTTCCATGTGTTGCAGGCTGCGTATTGATACGCGCACTCTGGAGCGCAGGGGTGGAGGGTTCTTCGGCGCCAACCCGCTCACCGGCTCTATCGGCGTAGTGACCATCAACATGCCGCGGCTGGGCTATCTGTCAAAAAGCGAAGCAGAATTTACACAACGGCTGGAAAGGCTCATGCGCTTGGCCAAAAACAGCCTGGAGATTAAAAGAAAGACCCTGGAGCGTCTTACAGAAAGAGCGCTTTATCCTTACGTCAAATATTATCTCAGAGACATCAAAAACCGCTTTGGCGAATACTGGAAAAATCACTTTTCCACCATCGGTCTGGTCGGTATGAACGAGGCCTGTTTGAATCTGTTTGGAGAAAACATTGCCACTCACAAGGGGCATGCCTTTGCGATAAGAGTGCTCGATTTCATGCGCGGCAAACTGATCGAGTTCCAGGAAGAGACCGGCAACAACTACAATCTCGAGGCCACGCCCGCCGAGGCGACGGCGTACCGGCTTGCCCGCAGGGACAAGGAGAAGTATCCGGAAATTATTTGCGCCAATGAGGAACAGTACAAGAACGGCGCAGAGCCTTTTTATACCAACTCGACACACCTGCCCGTCAATTATACCGATGATGTGTTTGAGGCCTTTGACCTGCAAGATGAGTTACAGACCAAATATACGGGCGGCACGGTTTTGCACATCTTTGTCGGGGAGGAGATCAAGTCGCCGGGCGCCATCAAAAATCTCGTGCGTAAGATATGCGAAAATTATCGTCTGCCCTGTTTTACCGTAACCCCCACTTTTAGCGTTTGTCCCTCGCACGGCTATGTGGCGGGCAAACATCCGGATTGCCCGGTCTGCGGAGCGGACTGTGAGGTCTATTCCCGCATCGTGGGTTATTTACGCCCCACTGACCAGTGGAACAAGGGAAAACAAGAAGAATTCAGGCTCAGGAAAACCTACATGCTTTGAATCATGGATATCGGCGGGTTTCAGCGTTTTTCACTTATAGACTATCCTGACAAGATCAGCGCCATCGTATTCACGCGCGGCTGCGATTTCAGGTGCGGTTACTGTTACAACGCAGAGCTGGTGCTGCCTGAGCGCTATCCCGAGCTGATTCCTGAAAAAGAGGTTCTGGAATTTTTACAGACGCGCCGCGGCAAACTGGACGCCGTCGTCATCACCGGTGGCGAGCCTACCCTGCAACCTGATTTGCTGGAATTCATCGGGAAGGTTAAAAAACTGGGCTTTCTCGTCAAGCTCGACACCAACGGCTTCAATCCGGAGCTGCTCAAAAAGATTATTGAGCAAAAGGCGGTGGATTATATCGCCATGGATATCAAGGCGCCGTTGGAAAAATATCAAACCGTCATCAATGTGAAGATTGATGTCAATAAGATTGGCGAGAGCATCAGGCTCGTCATGAATTCCGGCATAGCCTGCGAATTCCGCACCACCGTGGTTAAATCGCAACTCAACAAGGAAGATATTCTCAAGATAGGAAAATTAATCAAAGGCGCCAAGCGCTATGCCTTGCAAAAATTCCTGCCCGCCAAGGTGTTGGATCCTGAATTTGCTCACAGAGAAACCTATTCCGATGCGGAATTTGCCGAATTCAGGCAGGCCTTGTCAGCCGATGTGGAGGAATGTCTGGTGCGTTAGCCGTTGTATAGCAGCGGATGACGGACCCGTCAGGCATCGTAGAGATGCGCGCGCGACCAGGGCAGGGTGTTGTTGTCGCCACGGGCGAAGACGACCTGGAAAAGCTGCAAGCAGCCGGTAGTGAAGCCCGCCAGCGAGCCCGCGAGATAGAGCCGCCAGGCTCGGACAAAGTTCTCGTCGAACATCGTTTGTACGGTGTCCGCATGCCGTTCGAAGCGCACGAGCCAGTGTTCCAGTGTCTTCGCGTAGTGGAGCCGCAGATTTTCCACGTCGAGCACGGAGAATGCGCGCGGCTCGAAGATCTCCATCATCTCGCGCAGTGACGGCGGGTAGGCGCCGGGGAAGATGCGCTTCTCGATCCAGGCGTTCATCGGTTCCGGTTTGTTGCGGCCGATGGAGTGTATCAGGCCACGTCCGTCGGGGGTTAAACAGCGGTGTATCACCTCGCCGAGTTCACGGTAATGATCCAAGCCGACATGTTCCAGCATCCCGACCGAGACGAAGGCATCATACTGGCCGGCGATGTTGCGGTAATCGTCCTCGATGTATTCGATACCGCTCAAGCCTTCCGCCGCCGCGCGTTCGCGGGCGTAGCGAATCTGTTCGCGGGAGATGTTGAATGAGCGCACCTTTACGCCATAGTGGCGCGCCATGTGCCGCGCCAGCCCGCCCCACCCGGAACCGGCCTCGACGACACGGTCGCCCGGCCGCAGTTGCAGTTTGCGGCACACGTGATCCAGCTTTGCGATCTGGGCCTCTTCAAGCGTCATCGAGGGAGAGGGGAAATAGGCGCAGGTATATTGCATCTCCCGATCGAGCCAAAGCTGATAGAAGTCATTGCTGAGATCGTAGTGATGATGGATGTTGCTCGACGAGCCCGCCAAGGTGTTGGCGCGAGGACGGTTGAGCACGTACGACTGGAATTTTCTCAAGAATTCAAATTTGGCCGCGCTTGTGCCGTAGGCGATTTCCAGAAACTTTACGAGATCCCCTTCGACTTCAACGCTCCCGACGCTGTAAAGATCGCCGAATTGCAGATTCGGATTGCTGAGCAGCTTATACAACGCAGAACGGCGACGGAGCGCAACGCGCGCGGCCGGCCGCGCGGAAGAGGTTGTGATCTCTTCACCGTTCCACAGCACCATCTGCAACGGCGGATCGCCAAGGAGGGAGAGCGTCTTGCGGGCGAGCCAGCGTTCCAGGGGAGAGACCCGCGCTGACGTTTCCGTGAAATCGGGGGCCGGCATGCCCTCAGTGACAGCCGGCATATTGAACGCTACGGCTTTTTCTTTTTTCATGGATACAGTCTCCTTGTGGTTATTCATCTCCGCATAACTATGAACGACCGGCGTTTCAGCACTCCAATTTGTTGCAAACAGCCTCAAATATCTCCTGAATAGATAAGCTTACTTGCATTGTAATAAAGAGGCATAAGGGTGGCAACTGTAGAATTCAACTCGGCCAGGCCCATTACGATGGGAACACATCGAGATGAATGAGCCCCCCTATCTGGGTAGAATGGAAGCGGACCGGGAGAAACTGTTGCAGCAGCCGCCAAGGCCACGGCCGTTCTCACGAGTTGGCCGCCGCCTTCGCCGTATGAGCCGTCTATTTCAAGCATGCGATTCAAACCCCGGCGTCAAAACTTTTGTGTTGATGGGGCGGACTATTATCCTCTGGACAGAGGGTTGCATGATGTTTAAAGTTGTAGCTGCCCAGTGAGAGTCTTACATAAAAGGAGTTAACCGTCATGCAGCTTCCCCTTCAAATTACCTTCCGAGATATTCCTCCCTCCCCCGCCGTTGAGGCGCGTATCCGCAAAAAGGCGGAGAAGCTGGAATCGTATTATGACAGGATCATGGGTTGCCGGGTCGTGATCGAGGTGCCCCAGAAACACCACCACCAAGGCAAACTTTTTAATGTGCGCATTGATATCACCGTACCCGGCGGCGAGCTGGTGGTGAATCGTCATCCACACGAAGATATTTATGTCGCGCTGCGTGATGCCTTTGCCGCCGCCGGCCGTCAGTTGGAAGATTATGCGCGCCACCAGCGAGGCGACGTGAAGGTTCACGAGACTCCGCACCACGGCCGTGTGGCGAGGCTGTTTCCTGAAGAGGGTTACGGCTTTATCGAGACACCGGACGGGCGCCAGATTTACTTCCATCGCAACAGCGTGGCGCATCCTGAATTCGAACGCCTCAAGACGGGTACGGAGGTGGTGTTTGTGGAGGAGCAAGGACATGAAGGTCCGCAGGCCAGAACAGTCACCATGGGCAAGCATCACCTGACTGAGTGAGGCGTTTGCGGTATCGGCCTATTTTGCCGCGGGGTGCCGGTCGGTAGAAAGTGAATCGCCGCCTATCCAAAGGTGGCTTTCCTTGCGCTGAACTTTCACTCCCAATTCGGCGCTGAGTGCCGTGATCCGGTTGGCGATATATTCAAACTCATCCCCGGTGGCGGGTACACTGCGGCAGTCTTCGATGAAGACGGGATGAAGATTGATCCGGTGAAGCTTAGAGCGGCTCAACTCAAGTTCAAAGAGCAACTGCAAGTCGTTTCTAAATCCGGGATCTACGTGGTAATCATCCACCAGATCGCCGGCCGCATAGAGGATGGGGCGGCCGCGATAGATCTCAATGCCCTGAAACAGATGTGCGCTATGGCCAAATAGAATTCCATAGCCCATGTCTATGGCCGCGTGGGCCAGGGTGACGAAATAATCCGGGGGGCGCTCGGCCCAGTTCGATCCCCAATGCAGCGACAGGATCGGCCAGTCTACGCCGGCCTGCTGCATGGCGTGGCAACTCGCCCGGAACTGGGCGAGGGTGGCCTTTTCGTCATCCAGATCAAGGTAGGCGATGCCCGGCCTGGCCCCGCTCGCGGCAAAGTCCTCCTGGTGGTCGCAAAAGGCCACCATTCCGAATTTGACGCCGTCACGTTCGATATAAACCGGGACGCGGGCCTCATTCAAATCTCTGCCGGCGCCGCTGTAACCAATGCCGTGCGCATGCAGGTGGCTCAGCGTATCCGTTAATCCCGTTATGTCGAAATCGAGGGTGTGATTGTTGGCGAGGCTGACGAGATCAATCCCCGCATCGGCCAGTGATCGCGCGGCCTCCGGCGGTGCGCCGAAATAAAAGGCCTTGGATGCGCCCTGCCAGAGTTGCTGAGAGGCGGTGACGGCGCATTCCAGATTGACGAGGGTGAGATCAGCGGCGCGCATCAGCGGGGCGATGCGGCCGAGGGGATAATCGGGACCGTGGCTCTTGATCCGCTCAGCCACGATGCGACCCAGCATCACATCCCCACCCACCATGAGGCGCAGAGTTTTGTCCATGTCGGGTCTGAGAGACCTCTGCAGGAATGCAGACACACGTGGAAGATAGAAGTGCCCTTGTATCTTGTATCTGATTAAATGGTACCGAGGGTCGGAATCGAACCGACACGGTGTCACCACCACTGGATTTTGAGTCCAGCGCGTCTACCAGTTCCGCCACCCCGGCACGATCGCCAAGTATAAGAAAAAACCAGGCTCTTACACAAGGCAGGGGGGCGATTATTTGCTACAATTTGCAATAATGCGGCGCAGTGACTTTTATTTTGAGCTTCCTGACGGCCTCATCGCCCAATATCCCGCATCGCAACGCAGCCAAAGCCGCTTGTTGTGCCTGGACGGCCGCAGCGGCGCCATGGACGATAGGCTCTTTGCAGATCTCCCTGAGCAGCTCCGCAGCGGCGATTTGCTGGTCTTTAACAATACCCGAGTGATCCCGGCGCGTCTGCTCGGCTCCAAACAAAGCGGCGGCAAGGTTGAGGTTCTGGTTGAGCGGCTGCTGGACGACCAGCGCATCCTGGCGCAGATCCGCGCCAGCAAACCGCCCAAGCCCGACAGCCGGATCGTTCTGCAACGCGGCGATCACTCCGTAACGGCCGGAGTGCTTGCGCGGCGCGATGATCTTTATGAACTGCGGTTTGACGATCCGCGCCCGGTATTGGAGATCCTCGATGCGGTTGGACATCAGCCGCTGCCTCCCTACATTGCCCGCGCCGACGAACTTCTCGACCAAGAACGCTATCAGACTGTCTACGCCGAAAGGCTGGGCGCGGTAGCCGCACCCACCGCCGGTCTGCACTTTGATCGGCCGTTGCTCGACCGGCTCGCCAGTATGGGCGTGGAAAGCGCCTTTGTGACACTGCACGTGGGCGCCGGCACCTTTCAGCCGGTGCGTGTCGAGGATATTACCGCGCACCGCATGCACAGCGAAGTTGTGGAGGTCTCTGAACAGGTCCGCACCCAGGTGCGCGCGACACAACAAAGGGGAGGGCGAGTCATTGCGGTCGGCACCACCAGCGTGCGCGCCCTGGAATCGGCGAGCCGCGGCGGCAAGATCGAACCCCTGCACGGCGAGACAGCCATCTTCATCTACCCCGGCTATGTGTTCAAAACAGTAAATGCCCTGATCACCAACTTTCACCTGCCTGAATCCACGCTGCTCATGCTGGTATGCGCCTTTGCGGGAAGAGAACATGTCCTCGCGGCCTATCGCCACGCAATAGCACAAGGCTATCGCTTTTTCAGCTATGGCGACGCGATGTTCATCACCCCGGCCTGAAATGACTTGATCTATTGGAGAAGACGTAAAATAATGCCCAGTCAGAATGTCTATTTTTATTTGCTGGTCGGGCGCGCCGTCCAAACGTATCGTTAGGCAGCGCGTAGCGGGTGGGTGTATATACTTCAACGCGGTGGATAAAAATGATCTCGTAAGGAGGTGGATATGTTGCGAACTGTTAGTGGGTGTTCTTTCCGTTCAAGTAGTGTGAGACTCAGCGATGTTGGATGTGATCCCCGGATAAAAATACACGACGAAGATTTTCTGCAGCGGCATAAGTGGCATATGGGCCCCGGCGCTTGTTCGGTGTCCGGGTGCCCTTGTAAGGGTTACACGGCAACATACGGGTCGGATCTGTGCAACAACTGTGGCCATAACTATACCGCTCATTGGTAAGTTGTAGGGTGGGCACGCCGTATGTGCCCACCTGTTTGAGTTGGGATTGAATCCAGGGGTGGGCACATACGGCGTGCCCACCCTACGAAACTGAACGAGAATCTCGCCCGACAAGATAAGGTAATTAGGACGAAACGTACCAAAAATAGCCTCACCGTGTCGCCTTACACGTTCATGGCGACATAAAAAATAAACCAGCACTTTTCTATATTGTTTACTTGTACCTTGTATCTTTCCCCTTGTATCTGCTTCTATCATGAAATTTGAATTACTACACACAGACGGCCCGGCCCGTCGCGGCCAATTATTGTTTGAGCGCGGCATAGTAGAGACCCCCGCCTTCATGCCGGTGGGTACCTATGGCACGGTCAAGGCGATGACGCCGGAGGAGCTGGTTGAGATCGGGGCTGAGATCATTCTGGGCAACACCTTTCATCTCATGCTGCGGCCGGGCGTGGAGGTCATCGCGGCGCATGGCGATCTGCATGACTTCATGCATTGGCAGGGACCTATTCTGACCGATTCAGGCGGTTACCAGGTGTTTAGCCTGGGGGCGATGCGCAAGATCTCCGAAGAGGGGGTCAGCTTCCGCTCGCCGGTCAACGGCGATCCCGTCTTTCTCGACCCGGAGCGATCCATGGCGGTGCAGCGCGCCTTGGGGGCCGACATCGTGATGGTGTTCGATGAGTGCACGCCTTATCCGGCGAGCGAAGAACAGGCACGCGACTCGATGGAGATGTCGTTGCGCTGGGCGGCGCGCAGCAAGCAGGCGCACGGCGATAACCCGTCGGCCCTGTTTGGCATCATCCAGGGCGGAATGTATGACGATCTGCGTCAGCGCTCCCTGCGGGGCCTGATGGAGCTTGGCTTTGACGGCTACGCCATCGGCGGCCTGTCGGTGGGCGAACCCAAGGCGGAGAGGATGCAGGTCCTGCAAACACTCTTGCCGCAGATGCCGATGGATAAACCGCGCTATTTGATGGGGGTAGGCACGCCCGAGGACATCGTCGGCGCGGTGCAGTTGGGCATAGATATGTTTGACTGCGTGCTGCCCACGCGCAACGCCCGCAATGGCCACCTGTTTGTGCACGGCGGCGAGATCCGCATCCGCAACAGCCAGTATCAATACGACAGCCGCCCGCTGGACGAGACCTGTCCCTGTTATACCTGCCGCAATTACAGCCGCGCCTACCTGCGCCACCTGGATAGATCTCATGAGATCCTGGGCGCAAGGCTGAATACTATCCATAATCTCTATTACTACCAGGAACTGATGCGCGGTCTGCGGGAGGCCATCGGCCGGGGCGCATTGGCGGATTTTGTCGCCGGGTTTTACGCAAAACGCGCCCAAAACCCCGTCGCTATGTCATAATTAACGAATAAATCACGACAAGTAAGGAAAATCCCATGAGTCTGTTTATCTCCGATGCCTGGGCGCAGGCCGCACCCGCCGCCGGCCCCGAGGCGATGTTAACGAGCTTTTTGCCGCTGATTGTCATCTTTGCACTGTTTTATTTCCTGCTGATCCGCCCGCAAATGAAGCGCGCCAAGGAACACAAGATGCTGGTGGCGGCTCTGAGCAAGGACGATGAGGTGGTCACCAGTGGCGGCCTGCTGGGACGCGTGACCCAGGTGGGAGAGGACTTTATCGCCCTTGAGGTGGCGCCCGATGTCCAGATCAAGGTGCAAAGGCATGCGGTGTCGGGCGTGATGCCTAAAGGGACGATTAAGTCCGTATAACCTCTGCGCTCCTCTGAGACTTAACCCATGATTAATCAGTACCCGTTGTGGAAGTACCTGCTGGTCTTGATTCTTGTTGTTGCGGGGGGGCTGTATTCCGTGCCCAATCTGTACGGCGAGGACCCGGCCCTGCAGGTAAGCCCCACCCGCACCACAAAGGTGGACAGCGCGACCCTCGCCAGGGTGGAGGATCTCCTCAAGCAGGACGGGCTGAGCTATAAGTCCATCGTTCTGGATACGCACGGGTTGCTGGTGCGCTTTGCCGATACCGAGACGCAACTGAAGGCCAAAGACAAGGTCAAGGAGGCCCTGGGCAATGACTACGTGGTCGCCTTGAATCTTGCCCCCAGCACCCCGCGTTGGCTCACGGCCATCAATGCCTTGCCTATGTATCTCGGTCTGGATTTGCGCGGTGGCGTGCACTTCCTGATGGAGGTGGATATGGGGGCCGCCGTCAAGCAGTCCGAAGAGCGTTATGCGGGCGATCTGCGCACCCTGTTCCGCGATAAAAAATTGCGTTATGTGACGATCACGCGCACCAACAAGGGGGTAGAGGTCAAATTCCGCACCCGTGAGGAACGCGGCCAGGCGCGGGATGCCGCACATAAGGAATATAACAGTTTGGTGCTCAAGGAAGAGGACAGCGGCAATGATTATTATCTCTACGCGAGCCTGAGCGAGGCCGATCAGCGCGAGGTGCGCAAGCTGGCCCTGCAACAGAACATCACGACTCTACGCAACCGCGTGAATGAACTGGGTGTCTCCGAGCCCGTGATCCAGCAACAAGGTCAGGAGAGGGTGGTCGTGCAGCTCCCCGGCGTGCAGGATACCGCGCGCGCCAAGGAGATCCTGGGCGCCACCGCCACCCTGGAGTTTCGCATGGTGGATGAGGGGCACAGCGTCGAAGACGCGCTCGCCGGGCGTGTGCCCGCGGGTGCGCGGCTCTACAAAAAGCGTGGGGGCGGCCAGGTTCTGCTGAAGAATCAGGTCATGCTCACCGGCGACTACATCACCGATGCCGCATCCGGCATCGAGCAGCGCAACGGCAGTCCGGCGGTGTTCATCACTTTGGACGGCAAGGGCGCCGCTATCTTCAGCAACGCCACCAAGGAGAACGTCGGGAAGGCGATGGGCGTCGTGTTTATCGAAAACAAGACCGAGACGCGCACCGTAGACGGCAAGCAGGAGAAGGTCCGCAGCAAGGTCGAGGAGGTCATCAACGTCGCGGTGATTCAGGAACAGCTCGGCAAACGCTTCCAGATCACCGGTCTGGACAGCACCACCGAAGCGCGCAATCTCGCGCTGCTGCTGCGCGCCGGCGCGCTCGCCGCGCCGCTCGAGATCGTCGAGGAGCGCACGGTCGGCCCCAGCCTGGGCGCCGAAAACATCACCAAGGGCTTCGATTCCACGCTCATCGGATTCGCCGCGATTGCGTTGTTCATGACGATTTACTACCACTTCTTCGGCGTGATCGCCAGCGTCGCGCTCGCCGTCAACGTGCTGTTGCTGATCGCCGTGCTGTCTCTGTTACAGGCGACGCTCACCTTGCCCGGTATCGCCGGTATTGCGCTTACCGTCGGCATGGCGATAGACGCCAACGTGCTTATCTTCGAGCGTATCCGCGAGGAACTGCGCAACGGCAATAGCCCGCAAGCCAGCATCCATGCCGGCTATGACCGCGCCTTGGATACCATCGTAGACTCCAACATCACCACGCTGATTGCGGGTTTTGCGCTGTTCATGCTCGGCTCCGGCCCGGTACGCGGTTTCGCCGTGACTCTGTGCATCGGTATTCTGACCTCCATGTTCAGCGCCGTGATGGTGTCGCGCGCCGTCGTCAATTTGCTGTACGGCGGGCGGCGCAAGCTCGCCAAGCTCAGTATATAGAGAGGGCTGGACATGGAATTTTTTAGAATCAAGCGCGACATTCCCTTCATGAGCTATGGCCGGAGCACTGCGGTGATTTCAGCGCTCACCTTTCTCGCCGCCGTAGTGTTCCTTATCGTGCGGGGCCTCAACCTCAGTATTGAGTTTACCGGCGGCACACTCATCGAGGTGCGCTATCTGCAGGCCGCGGAATTGCAAAAAATCCGCGCCGAGCTGACGGACGGCGGTTTTCATGACGCCTCCGTCCAAAACTTCGGTACCGCACAAGATGTGATGATACGGCTCCCCGCTAAAAAGGGTGTCAGCAGTGCAAAACTGAGCGAGGCCATCCTGGCGAGCTTGCGCCAGCAGGATAGCGGCGTCGAATTGCGGCGCGTGGAGTTTGTAGGCCCCCAGGTCGGCGAGGAACTGATCAACGACGGCGGGCTGGCGCTGATCCTGGTCTCGATAGGTATCATGCTCTATCTCGCCATCCGCTTCGAATGGCGCTTTGCGGTCGGCGCTATCGTCGCCACGGCGCACGACGTGGTGATTGTTTTGGGTCTGTTTGCGCTGTTTCAGTGGGAGTTTTCACTCACCGTGCTGGCGGCGGTGCTGGCGATCCTGGGCTATTCGGTGAACGACACCGTGGTGGTGTTTGACCGGATACGTGAAAACTTCCGCAAGATGCGCAAAGGCACTATCGCTGAAATTATAGACAACGCCATCACCCGCACCTTGAGCCGTACCATCATGACGCACGTCACCACCCAGCTCATGGTGTTCTCCATGCTGTTCCTGGGAGGCGAGGTGTTGTTTTACTTCGCGCTCGCGCTCACCATCGGCATCGTGGTCGGCACCTATTCATCGGTGCTGGTGGCAAGCCCCATCGTCATGTGGCTCGGCATCTCGCGCGCCGACCTGGTGCCGGTCAAGAAAGAGGGCGAGGTGGACCAGCGGCCTTGAGGGCACCGCAAAAAATAGTGGATTTTGGCTTTAGGCAAGGCGGAATTCTGCGAGAAAGCGGAGTGTACACGCCAGTACATGAGCATTTCGAGCAGAATTCCAACGCCGCATAAAGACAAAAGACGCATTTTTAGAGGTGCCCATGATCCCGCCTGTAAGCCTAACCGTTGGAGGACTTCCTCATACCTGTATTCAGGGAGAAACTCTAAGCCTCACCCTGCGCTTTTCGGTTACCAATCTTTGCGTCTTCGACCCCGTCCTGCGGATCTTTATCCGCCGTCGTGGCGAGACGGCGCATCTGCTCAGCGCCGATACGCATCAAGGCGGTTTATTCTTCCCGTGGTTGCCGCGCGGCGACTATTCATTCAACTATAGCCACAGGCTTCCCTTTCCGGAAGGCGACTACGAGTTGGGGATCGCCTGGGGTAGCCCGAGGGAGATTCGTGATCCGGATATTGTGCATACCTTTTGTATTCTGGCAGGTGCATCGGAGGTATCTGCGGAAAATCCTTCCCACTGGAAGATGTCCGAAGAGACCCGTTTGCGTGTAGAGAAATTGTCCTGGCAAGCAGGCATGAAAAATTGGTTTCACCGTCACTTCTGTCATGCGGCCTGTGTCATTGGTGAAACTTTTTTAGCCCATTCTCCGCTCCTCAAAGGGCGGATTCTCGACATCGGCGGAGGCGACGGCGTTACTGATCTGAGTTTGTTCCTGCGTTACCGGCCGCAGCAATTGGTGGTCATGGATATCGTAGACTACATCGCCGAGCTTCCTCGGGTGGCCACCGAGAATGGGCTGCCGTTGGAACGGCTGCCTGACAACTTCGTTTTCGTGCGGCAAAGCTGTGAATCGGTGCCCTATCCCGACGCGAGTTTCGATGTCGTGCTCTCTTGGGGCTCCGTGGAACACATCGTAGGCGGCTACAAAAAGGCCCTCGACGAGGTCTGGCGGGTGCTCAAGCCGGGCGGTTTGTTTTTTGTAAACCCGGGGCTGTACTATTCTTCCTACGGCAGTCATCTGGGCGAGTTTAGCGACGAGCCGCACCTTCATCTCAAGATTCCCGAAGAGGAATTGCGCGCCCTGGTCATGAGTGGTCGTCCCCGCTTGATGGACCGCGCCGGGTTCGATGTCTCAAACGCTGAGTACTGGCGCTTTTACAAGGAATTAAACCGCATCAAGGTCGCGGAGTTCGAGGCCGAATTGAAGGCCTACGGTTACACCATAATCAGGGCCGCGTTGCGGGTCAATGATGTGGTCGAGTACAGTCCCGAGCTGCAACACTACAGCGTGCTCGACCTGGCGATAGAGGATGCCTTTTTTACCCTTCAGAAGCCCGCTGGATTGGGGTCGCTCCCGGCATCCTGCCTCCCGCGACATTAGTACATCCCTGTACGTCATTAGTAGCAATTGTTCTACAGCGAGGCCGCCAGTCCCGCCTCCAGTGTAGGGTAGAGGAGTGTCACCCCCAATTCTTCACATATCCGGCGATTGTCCATGCGGCGCGATTCGTTGAGATAGGAGAGCATCTCCGGGCTGAGGGTTCGCTGCGCCTCGGCCAGGCTGATTTGCGGCGGCCTGGGAAGCCCCAGACGATCAGCCACCGCATTGAAATAATCACTCATGGTACTGTACTCACCGTCACAGACGTTGTAGATTCCACGGTCAATGCCACGCTCCGCCGCCGCTACACAGACCCGGGCGAGATCATCGGCGTGGATGCGATTGGTATAGGGCGCCTCTTCCCTGCGCACCACGGGCTGACCTTGTTTGATGTGCTCAATCGGCAGCCGTCCAGGACCATAAATGCCGCCCACACGCAAAATCACCACCGGTATTTTTTTGATTTGACCCCAGTCGAGCAGGGCGGTCTCGGCTTTGATTCGCGCCTGTGCTCGCGGTGTTTGCGGGTGAGGCGGCGTGTCCTCGTTGACCCAACCGCCTTGATGGTCCCCGTAGACGCCGCTGGTGCTCAGATAAACGATTTTGTTGGGGAGGCGGTCCGGGGGCACTGCGCCGAGAAAATGCTCCATGCGCGGGTCGGCGCTGCCTCCCCTTGGGAGAGGGTGGCCCGAAGAGCCGGGAGAGGGCGGTGGGGCGAAGTAATAAATCAGGGCGTTGTGAGCCGGCAAGGTGATCAGCGAGCGGGCGTCGTCGAGATCGCCGGGTACGGCGGTGATCCCTTTCGCCTCCAGTCGCCTCCGGTTCGCCGTGCTACGGACAAGGCCGCTTACCGTAACACCGCGCGCCTGCCACAGCTGCGCGACGCGCGTGCCGATGTCACCGCAGCCGACGATGAACACTCTGCTAATCAAATTTCCTCTCCCAGCCAAAATCTAAGATAATAACGCACTTTACATCACCCTAAGGTCAGCTATGAGCTTCAACGTATTAGTAAAGCCAAGTGGCCACGCGTTTGGTATGGAGGCAGGTGAGACCGTCCTCGATGCGGCGCTGCGGCACGGCTATGCTTTTCCTTACGGTTGCCGCAACGGCAGTTGTGGCGCCTGCAAGGGTATCGTACTGGAGGGCAGGGTGGACTATGGGGTGTTCGAGCACAAGGCGCTCAGCGCGGCGGAGATCGCTGCGGGCAGGGCGCTGTTTTGCCAGGCCACGCCGCTCACTGATCTAACGGTAGAGGTGCAGGAGGTGTCCAGCGTCAAGGGCATCGTGGTCAAGATATTACCCGCCCGGGTGGTGAAGATCGAGCAGCTTGCGCACGACGTGGCGCGTGTTTATCTCAAACTGCCCGGCAATGAACGGCTGCAATTCCTGGCCGGCCAATACCTGGACATCCTGTTGCCCGGCGGGCGCCGGCGCAGCTTCTCCATCGCCAATGCTCCCCATGACGACGCGTTTATCGAGCTGCACATCCGCCAGATCGAGGGCGGGCGTTTTACCGGCGAGATTTTTTCGAATCTCAAGGAAAAGGCCATCCTGCGCCTGCAGGGGCCGCTCGGGAGCTTCTATCTGCGTGAGGACTCAGACCGGCCTGTCATCTTCGCCGCGGGCGGCACCGGTTTTGGCCCGATCAAGGGCATCATCGAGCATGCCTTCGCGCTGGGAACGAGTCGCCCCATGCACCTGTATTGGGGCGCGCGAGCACGCAGTGATCTTTACCTTCACGAACTGGCGCGGCGTTGGACCGAGGAACACGCCAGCTTCACCTATACCCCCGTGTTATCGCAACCCAATAATGAGGATCATTGGGCTGGCCGGCGCGGCTATGTGCAGGACGCCATCGTGCATGACTTTCCCGATTTGAGCGGCTACGATCTTTACGCCAGCGGCCCGCCGGGAATGGTGGAGGCGGTACATAGAGCCGGTATTGAACACGGCCTCAAGCCGGAGAATTTCTACGCCGACCCGTTTGAGTTTTCCAAGGATGCACCCCCTGCGCAGTTCCCTAGTCAGGACGTTTTATAAAGAAACACATTTTTTCACCGCTGAGGACGCAGAGGATTTTTTTGTCCCACACTTAAAGTTTCCTCCGCGTTCTCTGCGGTAAATTTTTGCATTTTTTTTCACCGCTGAGGACGCAGAGGATTTTTTTGTCCCACACTTTTCCTCCGCGTTCTCTGCGGTAAATTTTTGCATTACTTGGGGGGCTCGTGATCGCCGGTTCGGTCTTTTCAGGCCCGTCGGTCGAACTCGCGCAGCAGCGGGAAATTTTCCACTGCGGCGAGTTTTTCGTTGTTCCTGTTGGATCGCGCGGGGAGTGGAACAGCGGGCTCCACGACGAGTTGCAGACCCTTGCGGTAATTCTCCATCGCAGCGTCTTTCTCGTCCATCTGTTCGAGCAGGCCGGCGAGCTCCTTGTAGGCCTCCGGGCGTCCTCCCGCGCCGACGCTGGATTCGAGATAGCCGCGCGCCTTGCCCCATAGCCGGTTGCGCAGACTGAGGCGTCCCAAGGTCAGCAACAGCACCGGGTTCTTGGGATGGGTTTTGAGCCAGCCCTCCGCGTGGGCAAGCTGCTTGGTCGGGTCCGCACCCTCAACCTGGCCGTAGAGGTGTACCAGCGGTTCACTCCACTGTTTTTTCAGGGCCTCGCGCAACAGGGGTTCACTCTCTTTGTCTTCTCCGTAGAGTCTGAGCTGTTGGATATAAGCCAAAAGAATTTTATCCTGCGCCTGCAGGCGGCGGGGGATGTTCGCCCACACCTCGTGCAAGGCCTGCGAGTCCTGCGCGCGCGCTGCGGCATGGAGCTGTCCGACATAGGCCTTGGTTTCTAATTCATGCGCCTCGGTGTCGTTCACCACCTTTGCCTTGCGCAGCAGCGGCAGCAATTCAAGCAACTGCGCCCAGTCCTGCACCTCAAGGTAGACTCTCATCAGGAGCTTCAGTACGTGGCTATGCTGTGGAGAGATCTGGCGCAGGTGTCTTAAGGTGGCGAGCGCCTGTTCGATCTGATGGTGACTCAATTGCAGCTCGGCCTGGGTGAGCCCCACGGCGATGTCCGCATCCGGGGCGCTTTCCAGGGCGAGGCGCAGATAATTATCGCGCCGTTCAGGCGCACCCTGCCGCTGTGCCGCGCGTGCCGCGGCAAGGTAGCCTAACAGGGGGGCCTCGCTGTGAGCGATGTATTTGAGCAGGCTTTTCTCAGCCGTTTCCCATTTACCCTCTTCGAGCAGGGTCAGGCCGCGAGTGAGCGCCAGCCGTCCCTTATGCGCCAGCCGCTCCCGCCGCCAGGCCTGCATGCGGCGCGGCAGCGTCAATATTTTGATGACAAAACGGGTGAAGACGTACAGCACTGCAAATCCGAATAACGTCAAAATGATAAAAAAAGTGAGTGTGGTCTCGGCGCGCCATGGCCCGCGTCCCAGTACCACGTAGCCTGGGTCGTTTTGTATCAGCAACGCCGTCACCGTGGCGAGAAAGAACACGACAATCGAGGTGATGAGTACTCTCATGGCGCGGGCGCCTCTGCTGTGCCAGGCTCACTGGCGTTATTATGTTGGAGATTATCAGGAAGGTCAGATTCTGGAACTATACTTCCTGCTCTACCAGGCTCACTGGAGTTGCGATCTTGGAGATCCTCTTCCGTAGGCGCGCTATCTCGCCGGATGTGCGCCTGCAGCAACTGTAGAGAGAGCGAGACGGGCGGCAGGTACGGTTGTAGCTCGGTTTGCTCCAGTTCCGTAATGCGGGTCAGCATGGATTGGACAGGCTGAGCCTCCGTGTCGAAATGGGCGATGAGCAGAGTGCGGATGGAGCGCATAACATCGCGGAAGATTCGTGTGTTACCCTGCAGCAGGGCAAATCGGGCGGTGGCGAACTCCAGGCGGAGATTTTGCCTCAGGATAAATTCTTCATTGGGTGACAGCAGCGGCGAGGATCCTTTTATCCCGTGGCGGATAACGATGAGGCCGTTAATGTCATCCCACAGCTTGCTCAACGCCTCTCGCCAGCCACGCGGCCCGGACTTTGCGGGAGTGGACGTGGCGCCGGCGGATTGACGGCCGGATAAGGGTAAATCGGTCGCTTCCTCGCCCATTTCGGTGAGTGTCCGCGCCAGTTTTCCAAAATCAGGCATTTTGACGGCCAGCAGGTTGTCGAGATCTTCCTTCAATTTCACGCGAATCTCGGAGGCGGCCGGGTCGCTGCTTTCCTGCAGACGTTGATCGGCCAGGCCGAGGGCTTGTAGCGCGCCCGGCAAGTCACGTTCCAGGGCCAGCCGGTGATTGGCGATACGCACCAGATATTCAGCCTCGGCCACGGCCTGGCTAGCACCCTGCCGGCGTAATTGAGTATGTAGCGCGGCGAGCGAGGTTTGCAGGGTGCGTTGTTCATCCTGCAGGGCCTTCAGGCGAGCGGTGACCTGTTCGGAGATGTCTTGTTTGAGATGCTGATTGTCTTCGCGCAGGGCGGTAATCTGTTGCTCGGTTGCAGCCGAACGCAGATTGCTGAGTTGCTGGACATCGGTGAACGCACGCCAGGTGAGGTAACTCCCTGCAGCCGCCGCAATAGCAAGCACCACGGCCAGCAGGGTGAATAACGTGAATAACCCTCTTCCCCTGGTTTTTTGAGGTAGAGGAGCGGCCTGTTCTGCCTCGGCGACGGACTCTTGCGGCGGAGTGATGTCGTTCATGCCGTTGTTCTCGTTTTAACCAAATCCTCAATCGCCTCGGCCAGCCCCGCATCACTGGCTTGTTTTCCTATCGCTATCGGCCCGGCAAAGCCCAGGCTGCGGGCATGCGCGACGTTACGCTCACTCATCACCGCCAACGGGGTGGCCAGTAAGGTGCTCCGTACAGCGGGCCCCGCCAATTCTAATAGATTAACCAATCCTGCGTTGCTCGTCACGCTGATGACGTCCACTTTACCACGCCGTAAGTGATCTTGCAGGTTACCAGGATCGGTCGCGGGCTTGGCCCGCCGGTACACCTCCGCATAGACCACGCTGGCGCCGCGTTGCCGCAGGGTCTCGCCCAACAGCTCGCGGCCACCCTCGCCGCGGAAGATCACGATGTTCTTGCCTCGCACCTGCTGCATCTCAGGCAGGGCCAGCAGGGCCTCGCTGTTGGACTGTTCGCGCGGGCAGAGATCGGGGCTCCTGCCGTACTTTTGCAGTGCCTTGGCGGTGCTCTCACCCACGGTGACGAGCCGCAGCCGGGAGGGCAACGGTCTCCGCGCTGTTATCATCGGCATCGCCTTGTGCACGGCATTGGCGCTGATGAAGATCGCCATATCGAACTCATCCAGCCGCTCGATGAGCGCATGCACCGCGCCGGTGCCTTCGGCATCTTGAATTTCCAGCACCGGGAACAAAATAACCATTCCGCCCCTGTCTTCGATCAGCTCTCGCAAGCCCTGCGCCTGATGCGCGGGGCGCGTTACCACCACCGTGACGCCGGCGAGGGGACGATAAGCAGGCTGCTGAAAAGTCTGTTTTTCAGCAGCCTGCGTGCGGTGTAGGGATGCACCGCCATTTTTCAAACACGCCCAGTGTTTGAAAAATGTAGAAAAGAAAAAATTACATTTTTTGCTTTTCGCGCTGAAAAGGCCATGGACGGACTTTTTCAGCATTCTACGGGCCCTTTTCGGCGAAGCGTTCATCGGCATAGACATCGCGCAGGATGGCGCGCGCGCCGCGTTCCAACAAATCCACGGCCAATGCCCCCCCCAGTTTTACTGCTTCCTTCTCATCGCCGCTGATCGTGCCGCGCACCACCTCGCTGCCGTCCGGCCTGCCCACCAAACCGCGCAGCGTCAGCACCCTGTTATAAATTTCCGCGTAACCCGCGATGGGCACCTGACAGCCGCCCTGCAATCCCTCATTCATGGCGCGTTCGGCGCGCACGCACGTGTCGGTGACGGGATCATGCAGAACGTTAATCAAGTCATGCACACGCGCATCGTTGCTGCGGCATTCAATGCCGATGGCCCCCTGGCCTATCGCAGGCAGGCTGATATCGGGTTCCAGGCAGTGCGTGATGCGATCCGCAAATCCCAACCGCACCAGGCCCGCCACGGCAAGGATGATGGCGTCGTAGTCGCCGTTGTCGAGTTTCTTCAGGCGCGTATTCACATTGCCGCGCAGTGCGGTAATGCTAAGGTCGGAACGGCGGGCGTGCAACTGAGTCTGGCGCCGCAGGCTGGATGTCCCCACGTGCGCGCCTTGCGGCAAATCATCCAGCCGCGCATAACGATGCGAGACAAAGGCATCGCGCGGGTCTTCGCGTTTGCCGATGACCGGCAAGTGGAGACCCTCGGGAAACTCGACCGGCACGTCTTTCATGGAGTGCACCGCGATATCGGCGCTGCCATCCAGTAGACATTGCTCCAATTCCTTTACAAACAACCCTTTGCCGCCGACCTTGGCGAGCGGGGCATCGAGCAACTTGTCGCCCTGCGTGCTCATGCGCACCAGTTCGATCCGGAGAGCCGGGTGGGCCGCCATCAAAAGATCACGGATGTGTTCAGCCTGCCACACGGCAAGCGGACTTTTTCGGGTGGCGATACGGAGGATATTAGCGGGCATAGTACGGGGTGAGAGTAGATTCGAATGCCTATGCTACTCTCTAGCGGGCCATTGAAAAAGCCCTTGCATGGGCTTTCCCAACAGCCTGCTAGCCCTTGGTCAATCGCTTGCGCACCTCCGGCAGGTGACGGCGGCTGATCTCAAGCAGCTCTTCGGCCCCTTGCAGGGCAAGCATACAATTTCCTTCGTGATCCTTGACCAGGCCGGAGATGTGGGCGGCGGCGGCCAGGGCGTTGCGGTGGATGCGGAAAAAGCGCTCGCCGAATTCATCTTCCAGATCCTTGAGCGACTCTTCAATCAGCACCTCACCGGCAGCAAAGCGCACTGTCACGTATTTCTGGTCGGCCTTGAAATAGAGAATGCTCGTTACCGGGATGAGCTGCAGGCTGCCTCGGTTCAGCACGCTGATGTGGGTGCGCGCGCGCGAGTCGTGCGTTTCGCCCTTGGTCTGATTCAGGGCGGCGAGCTGCACCCGGTTAAGCTGCTGGAGTTTGCGCAGGGCGTTCTCCAGCCGCTCCTTGCGGATGGGTTTCAGCAGATAATCCACCGCATGCGCCTCAAAGGCCTCCAGGGCGTGATCGCCAAAAGCGGTGGTAAAGATGATCGCGGGCGGCTGTTCCAGTGCGGAGAGGTGCATCGCGGCCTCCAGTCCGTCCATCGTGGGCATGCGGATGTCCATCAGGATCAGGTCCGGCTGGATGTTCACTCCCTGTTGCAGGGCTTCTTTGCCGGTGGCGGCCTCCCCCACGATGTGATAACCGCCGATCTCGCCCAGCAATTCACGCAGACGGGCGCGGGCCAGCGGCTCGTCATCGGCGATCAGGATGTTCATGATTCTTTGTGCAAATAAGGAAAGCGGAGATGCACGACATGCAACTGTGGCGAGACGTTTTCCACGGCCAGTTCGCCGCGCTCGCCATAGAAGGCCTGCAAGCGCTGCCGCACGTTGTCGAGGGCTATACGGTTGCCTGTGAGCCGGCCGGCTGCTTCAACGCCTAACGGGTTGCTGATGCTGACATGAATCGTAGTCTGTCGCAGGGTTCCGGAGATCACTATCTCGCCGCCGGACGCCAGGGGTTCAATGCCGTGATAGATCGCATTCTCCAGCAGGGGTTGCAGGGTAAGGGCGGGGAGCAGGGCGTCCGGGGGGAGTTCGCCGGTCTCCCAGCGCAGGCTCAGCCGCTCGCCGAGGCGCAGCTTTTCGATGCGCAGATACTTGTGGCATAACTCGATTTCTTCGGACAGCGGCACCCGCAGGCGCGCCTCGCGCAGGCTGCCGCGAAACAGGTCTGCGAGATCCATGACCGCCGCCTCGGCCTGATGGGGATGGCTGCGGGTGAGACTCGCAATGCTGTTGAGGCTATTGAATAAGAAATGCGGCCGGATGCGCGATTGCAGCGCCTGGATACGCGCCTGGGTTTCGGATTCGATGTTTCTTTTCCATTGATGCTGCACGTAAAAATAGCGCAGCGCCACGGCGCTGACGATGGCGCTGATCGCCAGATTGCGCAGCAGGAAACCGTAATACCAGTCGCGTGAGAGGAGCGCGTCCATCGCGGTGCTCTGCATGATCCAATACACGGCCTCACTCATCCCCGCCGTCACTGCCAGCAACAGAAAATGGCTGAGCAGTCCGGCCTGAATGTTGGGCAGCTTGCGCAGCCAGGGACGGCTGAAACACAGCACCGCGCCGCCGCTGAGGGCGGTCCACTGGATGAACAGCGAGATCAAGCTGAGGTCTTTCCAGCGGTTGTCCGACCCCATCTGCCCCAGCGCCAGCACGAAGGCCAGCAGTTGCTCAATGACCATCAGCGCCAGCACCATCCGCACGCCGCAGAAATTGGGCAAGAACAGTTCGTCTGTCACCGGTTTGACGGCGGCGCCGGTCTTTTTCTTGTCATTTAAGGAGAGCAAGGCTCGCATTTCGCTATACATAGTGACGGCTCGGTAAAAAAATGCAACTGCGGCTGAATTTACTCAGGAGCCACAAAGTAAGGCTGCAATGCTTATGATGTGACTCCTGAGTAAATACACTGTCTTACCTGCCCCCACCCTGTCTTTTGCGCTGTGCTTCCTGCGCCGCGCAAAAGTCCAGGGTGCACATCCCTGTGCACCCGTTCGGCAGCTTCGCTGCCTCACCCCCTGCACAGGGGGCGGGGACGTAGCGGGAAGTATAGTCGCGCTTACTGACTTATGAGTATCATCGTTTATACTGTTCTATTATCGGCCTGAAATGACGGTTCTAAAGCGTTCATGACTGACAACAAAAAGCCCTGGGGCGGGCGTTTCACCGCCCCCACCGACGAATTTGTGGAGGTCTTCACCGCCTCGGTGAGTTTCGACCAGCGCCTCTACAGGCACGATATCGCAGGCTCCATCGCCCATGCGCGTATGCTCGCCAAAGTGGGCGTACTTAAACAAACGGAATGTGACGCCATCGTAAACGGTCTCAAGGGCATCGAACTCGATATCGAGCGCGGCGAGTTTGCCTGGCTGGCGGAACTTGAGGACGTGCACATGAATATCGAGGCGCGCCTGATTGACCGCATCGGCGAAGTGGGCAAGAAGCTCCACACCGGACGCTCCCGCAACGACCAGGTGGCGACCGACCTCAGGCTCTACCTGCGCGATGAAATAGACGCCATTCTGGCTGAATTACAGCGGCTGCAAACGGCGCTGCTGGATCTCGCCGAGCGTGAGGCCGACACCTTGATGCCGGGCTTTACGCACTTGCAGATCGCCCAACCGGTGACCTTTGGCCATCACATGATGGCGTGGTTTGAGATGCTGAGCCGCGACCGTGAGCGCTTCAAGGATTGCCGCAAGCGGGTCAACATCATGCCGCTCGGCGCCGCCGCCCTGGCCGGCACGAGTTATCCGATAGACCGGGCCTATACCGCGGAATTGCTCGGTTTCGACGCCCCCGCGCAAAATTCGCTCGATGCCGTCAGCGACCGCGATTTCGCCATCGAATTCGCGGCGGCCGCAGCCCTGCTGATGGTGCACCTGTCGCGGTTTTCCGAAGAACTGATTCTGTGGTCGTCCAGTCAGTTTGACTTTGTGGACCTGGGCGACGCCTTTTGCACCGGTTCCTCCATCATGCCGCAAAAGAAAAACCCCGACGTGCCGGAGCTGGTGCGCGGCAAGAGCGGCCGCGTCATCGGCCATCTGATGGCCTTGTTGACCCTCATGAAGGCCCAGCCGCTGGCCTACAACAAGGACAACCAGGAAGACAAGGAGCCGCTGTTCGACACCGTGGATACGGTCAAGGCCTGTCTGCGCGTCTATGCCGAGATGATCCCGGCGCTGCGGGTAAAGCGCGACAAGATGCGCGCGGCCGCCGAGCAGGGTTACGCCACCGCCACCGACCTCGCCGATTACCTGGTGCGCAAGGGCGTGGCGTTCCGTGACGCCCACGAGATCGTGGGCAAGACGGTCCGTTACGGCCTGGAGCAGGGCAAAGACTTGGCACAAATGCTGCTTACTGAATTGCGTGAGTTCTCTCCCATGATCGAGCAGGACGTGTTCGACGTCCTCACCCTGGAGGGATCGGTCAAGGCGCGCAATCATCTCGGTGGGACCGCGCCCGAACAGGTAAGACAAGCGGTGCACAAGGCTAGACAAAGGCTATGCGGCAAATGACACGAATGTTGATCCCCTTCATGCTACTGCTACTGGCAGGCCTCGCTCTGCCTGCGCTGGCAGGCAAGCTTATCAAGTGGGTAGATGACCAGGGGCAGGTACACTACGGCGACAAAATCCCGGTGGAATACGCCGCCCAGCAGCATTCTGTGCTGAACAAACAGGGTGTGACCCTCAAGCGCAGCGAGGATGCAGTACGCACGCGGGAAGAAGCGGAAGAGAAGAAGCGCCAGGAACAGTTGCAGGCCGAACAGAAACAGCAGGCGCAGGAGCAGGCGAAAGAGCAGGCGGCCAAAGATAAGCGGCTGCAGGATAGCTACGCGAGCGAGCAGGACATTATCAAAATCCGCGACCGCCAGTTGGCGGGCCTGGAAGAAGAGATCAAGAACAGCCTCGTTAATCAGGAAAAGCTCAAGGCCCGGCTGGCCGAACTTAATACCAAGTCGAACGCCCTGCAAGCGGCGAATAAGCCCGTGCCAGCAAAACTGCAAGACGACATCAAGACGACTCAGACTCAGGAAACTCAATATGATGCCCTGATTCAGGCCAAGCGCAAGGAACAGGATCTAGTCCGTAAGACGGCGGAAGAAGACCTGCGGCAATATCAACAAATGCAGGCTAGGGCCCAAGTTCCCTGATTCTGCTCATAGCAAGCTGGCTCCTGGCTTTATTTACCGCAGAGGACGCAGAGGAACAACGCGGCTTTGCTTCTCCTCTGCGCTCTCCGCAGTGATTTATTTTATCGTAGAGCGAGTTACGAAAGTTAGGATTACAGCACCAGGCTGGGCTGTAAGCGGCGTAGTGCAACCCGATGGGCATGGCAGTCAGGGTCCAAACCTTCCACCAAGTCCCAAAATGCCGCTGAATGATTGAGGTGGCGGAGATGGCAGAGTTCGTGCGCCAGCACATAATCCACCAGCGCCGCCGGCGCGAGCATGAGGCGCCAGTTGAGGCTGATCGTGCCGCGCGCAGAACAGCTCCCCCAGCAGGTCTTTTGGCTGCGTATGGTGACCCTCTCGGGCCACAGGCCGGCCTTTTCAGCGAGTATCGCCAGCCGCCCAGTCATGTAAACCTGCGCCTCCCTCCGGTACCAGATCTCAAGCAAACGCACGATGCCCGCGCGCTCGTGACATGGGCTATGTACATGCAGCGCCTCATCGTGGCGGTCGACGCGGCCATGTGCGGCGTGATGCAGACGCAGCGTGAGTTCGGTATCGAGCAGGGGAAGGCGGGAGGCCTCCTCCAGGGGGCGGCGCCGCGCAAGTTGAGCGCGCACCTGCGCAAGCCGTTTCGCCACCCACGGGGTATGGTTATGCACAAACTCCCGTGCCTCGCGCAGGCTGGCGCGCAACGGGATGCGCACGATAACTTCCGCATCGTCACTGACGTGAAGACTCAGACGGCGGCGACGGGGGATCCGATGGAGGGTGTAGGGGATGTCTTCACCCATGACTGTCAACTGGTCTTTGGCAAAGAGCTTGCCAAGTGTATTAGACATTTTGAGATTTGCCACTTTCAATCTCGGTGGCGGCGACATTGCCTTCGGGAGTGAATCTCAGCCGAATCTTTCCCCAGCAGGGCACGCGCCCGGCCTCGCAGCCGGAGCCTTCCATCACTACTTCATCAAAGCTTACCGCACACAGCGCCTCATCGGGCTTATTCTCTATTACGCTGACCTTGAGGCTGGCGGGGTCGGGCCAGCCGTTCTGGGTGCACAACTCGGCCAGTCTTGGCGTCGTAGCGAAGAAGTCTGCTAACGCTTTCTGATTCATGCGCATCAAGATTTGATCAGCGTGCCGACGCCCTGGTCGGTAAAGATTTCCAGCAGCACGGCGTGCTCAACGCGCCCATCGAGAATATGCGCCGCGCCCACGCCACCCGCTACCGCGTCCAGCGCGCAGCGGATCTTGGGCAACATGCCGCCGTAGATCGTGCCGTCGGCGATCAGCGCCGCGACATCGTCGCTGCTCAGGCGCGGCAACAAGTGGCCTTGCTTGTCGAGCACGCCCGGTGTGTTGGTCAGCAGCATCAGTTTTTCGGCGTGCAGGGCCTCGGCCAGCTTGCCCGCCACCAGATCGGCGTTGATGTTGTAGGATAGCCCGTCCTCGCCCACGCCCACCGGGGCAATTACCGGGATGAAATCGCCGCCGGTCAGGGTGTGGATCACCGCGGTATCGAAGCTGGCCACCTCGCCGACGTGGCCCATGTCTATGATCTCCGGCGCCTCCAGTTCGGGGCTCTTGCGCGTCAGGGTGAGCTTGCGGGCGCGGATCAGGTCGCCGTCCTTGCCGGACAGGCCCACCGCCGAGCCACCCTGGCGATTGATGAGATTCACGATGTCCTTGTTCACCAGCCCGCCCAGCACCATCTCCACCACGTCCATGGTCTCGCTGTCGGTGACGCGCAGGCCGTCCACAAATTGACTTTGCTTGCCGATCTGGTCCAGCACCTTCCCGATCTGCGGCCCGCCGCCGTGCACGATCACCGGGTTGATGCCGACCAGTTTCATCAGCACCACATCACGCGCAAAGCCGTTCTTCAGGGCCTCGTCCACCATGGCGTTGCCGCCGTACTTGATGACCAGGGTCTTGCCCTTGAAGCGCTGGATATACGGCAGCGCCTCGGTCAAGACATGGGCGATGTTGCTGGCATTGATGCTCATGGCGGTTTCAAAACGGCAAGGTGAGAGTGGGGTCCAGGCTCAATATTAAATCACGAAATTGTTTTTGAATGCGCGCCAGGGCCTCTTTGTTTTCCGCTTCGAAGCGAATCACCACCGTGGGGGTGGTGTTGGAGGGACGCGCCAGGCCCCAGCCGTCCGTAAAGTCGGCGCGTACACCGTCTAGGGTGGTGAGTTTGGCGCCCGGAAAGTGCGCGCTCTTTTGCAGGCGCTCCATCAGCTTGAAATGCTCGCCTTCCTTCATTTCGAGTTTCAACTCCGGCGTGTTCACCGTCTCGGGCAGTTCCGCAAACACCGCGCTGGGCGCGCGCGCATCGTGAGACAAAATCTCCAGCAAGCGCGCGGCCGTGTACAAGCCGTCGTCAAAGCCATACCAGCGCTCCTTGAAGAAGATATGGCCGCTCATCTCGCCTGCCAGCAGTGCGCCGGTCTCCCTCATCTTGGCCTTGATGAGCGAATGGCCGGTCTTCCACATCAACGGTTCACCGCCGTGCTGTGCAATCACCGTGGCGAGGTTGCGCGTGCACTTCACGTCATAAATGACCGTCGCGCCGGGGTTGCGCGACAGCACGTCTTTCGCGTACAGCATCATTTGCCGGTCCGGCCAGATGATGACACCCTCGGCGGTGACTACGCCCAGACGATCCCCATCGCCGTCGAAGGCGAGTCCCAGATCGGCGCGCTGCGCCTTGACCGCCCGGATCAGATCCTCCAGATTTTCCGGTTGGCTGGGATCGGGGTGGTGATTGGGAAAATGCCCGTCCACCTCGCAAAACAGTTCGCTCACTTCACAGCCCAGCTCGCGCAGCACGCGCGGCGCGAGCATGCCCGGCACGCCGTTGCCGCAATCCACCACTATTTTTAAGGGACGCGCGAGGCGCACATCGGAGGTTACGCGCGCGATGTAATCCGGCGCCACGTCCACCGCCTGCCACTCGCCCGCGCCGCTGGAGAGTTCCCCCTCGACAATACGAGTGCGCAGCGCGCTGATGGCCTCGCCGGAGAGCGTCTTGCCCCCCAGCATGATCTTGATGCCGTTATAGTCCGGCGGATTGTGACTGCCGGTGATCGCCACGCCGGAGCCGGTTTCGAGATGGTGTGTGGCGAAATACAGCACCGGTGTCGGCACCATGCCGATATCTATCACGTTGACACCCGCGGCGCGGAGGCCGTCACTCAACGCCTGCGCAAACTCCGGACCCGATAAACGCCCGTCGCGACCCACCGCCACGGTGTTTTGCTTGCGCGCGATGGCCTCGCTGCCGATGGCGCGGCCGATCTCACGCACGATGCCGGCGGTCAGTGTTTTTCCGACGATGCCGCGGATGTCGTAGGCCTTGAAGATGTTTTCTGGAATGTCCACCATCATTTTCCCTTCTCTCTTACTCAGGAGTCACAAAGTAAGGTTACAATCTTTATGATGTGACTCCTGAGTAAATACCCTGTTTTACCTGCCCCCACCCTGTCCCGCCCCCTAACATAGGGACTCAGCGGGAAGTGTAATCTTACTTACTGACCGATGAGTACAACTTGTAACGTGTCACTGCCGTCCGGAATGTCCGAATCCGCCCGCACCGCGCCGTGTCTCGTTAAATTCCTCGACCACCTCGAAGTCGGCGCGCACCACGGGCACGATGACCATTTGAGCGATGCGTTCGCCCACGGCGATGGCGAACGGTTCCTGGCCGCGATTCCAGCACGACACCAACAACTGCCCTTGATAATCGGAGTCTATCAGGCCCACCAGATTGCCGAGCACGATACCATGTTTATGACCGAGGCCGGAGCGCGGCAATAACACGGCGGCCAGCGAAGTGTCCGCGATATGCACCGCCATGCCGGTCGGAATGAGATGAGTCTCGCCCGGCTTGATGACCAATGGACCATCCAGACAGGCGCGCAGATCTATACCGGCCGAACCCTCCGTCGCATACTGCGGCAAGGGGAATTCTCCGCCGATGCGCTTATCGAGAATCTTAAGCTGAATTTTTTGCATGATACCTCTCGGCGATGACATAGATGAGTTCGCGCGCCAGCCGCTCCTTGGGCGCGCGCGTCAGCAGTTTGCCGCCGCCTTCCCAAAACAGCCTTAATTCATTTTCGTCGCTGTCGAAACCGAGGCCGGGTTGATTCACCCAGTTCGCGGCGATCATATCGAGTTTTTTCGCGGCGCGCTTGGCTTGCGCATTCAGTTCAAGATTCTCGGTCTCGGCGGCGAAACCCACAGTGAAGGGCGCCGGAGTCAATGCCGCGACATCTTCCAGGATGTCCGGATTACGTACCAGGGAAAGGGCGAATTTGTCTTGTGACTTTTTCATTTTCTGCGTAACGCTCTCGGCAGGATGGAAATCTGCAACCGCCGCGGCGGCAATGAAGATGTCGCTGTGCAGTGCGCGCGTGAGCGCCGCCTCGTGCATCTCTTGGGCGCTGACCACATCAATGCGCTCCACGCGCTCCGGTGCGGGCAATGCCGTCGGCCCGCTGATGAGCGTGACCCGTGCTCCTGCCTCGCAGGCGGCCGCCGACAGCGCATAACCCATCTTGCCGGAACTGCGGTTGCTGATATAACGCACCGGATCTATCGCCTCGCGGGTGGGGCCGGCGCTCACCAATACCCGTGCGCCGCTGAGGCTGCCGGTGGTAAAGATCCCCGCCGTCAATTCGGTAATCCGCGCCGGCTCCAACATCCTGCCGGGTCCGACTTCGCCGCAGGCCTGCGCGCCTTCCGCGGGGCCGAATAGACGCGCGCCGCGCTCTTCCAGAATTTTTTTATTGGCCTGGGTGGCGGGGTTAAGCCACATCTGCTGATTCATGGCGGGCGCCAGTGCGAGCGGCGCGGCCGTCGCAAGGCACAGGGTGCTCAGTAAATCATCGGCTAAACCGTGGGCGAGCTTGGCCATGAAATCGGCGCTGGCGGGGGCGATCAATACGACGTCCGCCCAGCGCGCCAGCGTGATGTGCCCCATGCCGGCCTCGCTGGCCGGATCGAGCAAATGCTGTTGTACGGGATGGCCCGACAAGGCTTGCAGGGTGAGGGGGGTGATGAATTCGCCGGCCGCCTGCGTCATGACCACCCGCACCTCCGCCCCCGCGCTGCGCAGGCGCCGCACCAGCTCGGCGCTCTTGTACGCAGCGATGCCTCCCGTGACGCCTAACAGGATGCGTTTGTTTGTTAGAGATGACATGGGGGGATTGTAACGCAGGGTGACGCCTAGAGACTACTAGGCGTGAGGCGTTAGAAGTGGGGAGTGAGGAGTGAGGAGTGAAATGCTGTTCCCCTCACTCCTCACCCCTAATTGCGCTTGCTGAACCCGTTGCCGTTTATAGAGACTACGGACGGGGTCGTATAATCCTGGGCGAAACACTGCTCGATCTCGGACGGCGGCAGCGGCATGCTGAAATAATAGCCCTGCATCTCGGTGCACCTCAGCGAGCGCAGGAACTCTAATTGCCTCATGGTCTCCACGCCCTCGGCGATGACTTGTAATTTCAAACTGTGCGCCATGGCGACGATCGCCGTGGTGATGGCCATATCGTCCGCATCGTCGGGGATCCCCTGTACAAAGGACTGGTCAATCTTCAGCTTCGTGACGGGGAAGCGCTTTAGATAACTGAGCGACGAATAACCCATCCCGAAATCATCTATGACAAGGTGGATACCGGTATTTTCTAATTCATGCAGGATATCGGAGGTTTCCACCCCCTGCATCATGCTTTCCGTCAGCTCCAGCTCCAGGCAGTTGGGGTCGAGGCCTGTTTCGCTTAGCACCTGATTGATGGTGCTCAGTAGCTGCTGCTGATGGAACTGCCGCGCGGAGAGATTGACCGCCATGCGTATGGGCGGGTAACCGGCGGCCTGCCAGGCCACGTTCTGCTCGCAGGCGGCACGCAGCACCCACGCGCCGATCGGAATGATCAAACCGGTTTCCTCCGCCACCGTGATGAATTCGTTCGGCGACACCAGCCCGAGATCGGGACTTTGCCAACGCAACAGCGCCTCCACGGCGATGATCTTTCCCGTGAGTAGATCAATCTGCGGCTGATAGCACAGAAACAGCTCTTCGCGATCGAGGGCGTGGCAGAGCCTGTTTTCCAACTCCAGGCGGTGCGAGGCCTTGTCGTTCATCTTGGGGGAATAGAGCTGATAGCCGCCCCCCTGCTCCTTGGCGCGATACATGGCGAGATCGGCGTTTTTCAACAGGGCCTCGGGGGTTTCACCGTCGTTAGGGAAGATGCTCACGCCGATGCTGGTGATGACGTTGAGGTCATAGCCCGCGATTTCGAAGGACTCAAAAATGGAGTTGTTGATCTTCTGCGCCACCCTGGCCACGTCGGTCGGATCCGCGACATCGCCGAGTATCAATGCAAATTCATCCCCGCCCAGTCTCGCCACCGTATCGCTTTCGCGCACATGAGTGGAGAGGCGATCCGCCATCGCCGTCAGCAATAGGTCCCCGACCGCGTGCCCCAACGTGTCGTTAACACGCTTGAAGCGATCCAGATCCATAAACAACACGGCCACCATGCGGTTATGGCGCGGCGCCTGCACCAGCGCCTGGGTCAGGCGGTCCATGAACAGGAGCCGGTTGGGCAGGTTGGTGAGCACATCGTGGGTCGCCATATGATGCAGACGTTCTTCCGAGCGCTTGCGCTCGATGGCGTAGCGGAGCGAATGGACCAGCAAGCGGGTGTCCACCTGGCCCTTGATCAAATAATCCTGCGCCCGGCACTGCACGGCCTGCAGCGCGAGCTCCTCATCGTGCAGGCCGCTCAGCACCACAATCGGCATGTGCGGAACCACCGTCTGCACTTGGGTCAGGGTGTCGAGCCCACGGGAGTCCGGTAGGGTCAGATCCAGTAACACCACGTCGAAGTGCTGTTCGCCGAGCCGTTTGAGCGCCTCGGCGAACAAGTCAACATGGGTAAGGGCGAAGTTGCCGGTGCGCGCCTCGGCCAGCATCTCGAGTACCAGCCTCGCATCCCCCGGATTATCCTCCACCAGCAAAATATGTATCGGCGTGCTTATGCTTGGCTCATGCATTTTTACTTACATCCTCTTTATCCGGCAGGGTGAAGTAAAAAGTACTGCCTGCCCCCGCCTCTGATTCCACCCAGATCCTTCCACCAAGACTTTCCACGATCTTCTTGCAAATTGCAAGACCTATCCCCGTACCGGTGGGCCTCGCCTGGCCTGGCAGCCGCTGAAATAGCATAAATATCTGGCTGGAAAACTGCGGGTCTATGCCAATGCCGTTGTCGCGCACCGAAAACTGCCAGGCGCCGTCCCTATGCTCTGCGCGGATGTAGATCTGCAGGGGTCTGTCGGCACGGAATTTAATGGCATTGCTGATCAAATTTTGAAACAGTTGCACCAGTTGGGTTTCGTTGGCATACACCGTCGGCAGCGGCTCACAGGTTACCGTGGCGTTACTCTCCTGTATGGCGATCTGCAGATTGCTCACCACTTCATTGAAGACCTTGTTGCAATCAACCTGCGTCAAGCCCCCTTGCGCCAACCCGGCCCGCGAGTAGGCCAACAGGCCGTCTATCATGCGCTGCATGCGCAGCGTGCCGTCCATCACGTACTGAATGAACTCATCGGCGTTGGGGTCGAGCCTGCCCTGGTAGCGCCTCGCCAACAATTGGGTGTAACTCGACACCATCCGCAGCGGCTCCTGCAGGTCATGGGCGGCGACCTGGGCCAATTCGCTCAGCCTGTCGTTGGAAGTCATCAACTCCACGGTGCGCTCTCTCACCCTATGCTCCAGCTCCTCGGTAAGTGTGCGCTGGCGCTCCACGGCGCGTTTCTGATCCTCGATGTCGGTCGCGCTGCCCAGCCATTTGATAATGCTGCCGTCCTGATCTCTAAATGGGGCGGCACGGAACAGGTGCCAGCGGTAAGTCCTGTCGCTCGGCCTCTTGAAGCGGTACTCGGCCTCATAGGCATCGCCTCTTTGTATCACCTTAGCCCAGCGTTGCAGGCAGCTCTCCACATCATCCGGGTGCAGCACCGCCTGCCAGCTTTTACCCTGACTCTGTTCGCGCGTCAGGGTGGGGTGGTTGTACCAATAGTGGTTATAGTAATCCAGCGTGCCGTCGGGCAGGGCGGTCCATACGATCTGGGGAACAGCAGCCACAGGCTTGCCGGGAGGCGGCTCTCCGCGCGGTTTCTCTTCCCTTTGACCTAAAGGGTGTTTCTCAAGGTTGACCACCGTTTTATGCGTGCCCGGTGCTGGTGGTTCACCTTCACCGCCGGTTTGTCCCACCTCATCCATACCCCGGCGTAGCTCGAGCTGGCTCACGATCTGCCGGCCCAAGGCATGCAGGGCCTCTCGCTGGTCCATATTGAGTCCGCCAAGGACATGATCCACCACGCACAACATCCCTAACATATCTCCCTTGGGCGTAGCCCACGCAATGCCCGTGTAAAAGCGGATGTTGGGTTCGGAACTTACGAAGGGGTTGGTGGCGTAGCGTTCGCCGAGGAGCGCATCGGGGATGACAAAAATATCAGAGTGCAGCCCCGAATGGGCACAAAACGACACATCGCGCGGGACTATCGGGGTAACTGGACCGGGTCTGGACTTAAACCACTGGCGATTGGCATCAACAAGGGTAATAAAGGAGATCGGTGTCCGGCAAATGTGCGAGGCAAGCCGGAGGAAGTCTTCGATGAGATCCTCGGGCACGGTATCCAGAATGTTGAAACGGCGCAAGGCATCCAGGTGTTCCGCTTCATGGTCAGGCACTTTCATCACGATGCCTTTTGGGGCGGTAGTGCTCACTTAGGTACCCATATTCGCACGACCATCGGCACGGCCAATGCACTCGGGGAAAAGTATAACAATATTTTGACTCCCCCTTCGAAAGGTATTGAGATGTCTATTTGTCATGTGTCATTTAAATGACATACCATTGGATGCAATGGGCAATTTTCATTCCATTTATAAAAAACGTATGGTTACCAGTTACTTAAAATAAACTGCCAATAATTAGTCAAGCTAACTGTAAAAATTCCCGACAGTTAACTAAGTCTTCAATCATGATGGTGTCCTGACAAATCACTATCGCTGAGGTAAGATTTAAAGTTCAGAGGCTGTGCCCCATGCCCATCACAGATTGGCCGTCCGAGGAACGCCCGCGCGAGAAACTGCTGCTGCGCGGCCCTGGCGCACTGTCCGACGCCGAGTTGCTGGCCATCTTTTTACGCACCGGCGTGGCCGGCAAGACCGCAGTGGATCTCGCCCGCGAGTTGCTTGCCGCCTTCGGAGGTCTGCGCCCGTTGCTGGAGGCGGAAAGTGAGCGCTTTTGCGCGGAGCACGGCCTGGGTGTCGCCAAGTACGCACAGCTACAGGCCGTGTTGGAGATGGGCCGCCGTCATCTACTCGAGACCCTCGCCCGCGGCGATGCCCTGTCCAACCCCGATGACACCCGTGACTACCTCAAGGCACGGTTGCGCGGCTATGCCCATGAGGTGTTCGCCTGCCTGTTTCTCGACAGCCGGCATCGCGTCATCAGCCTTGATGAACTGTTTCACGGCACGATAGACGGCGCCAGCGTACATCCCCGCGAGGTGGTCAAGCGCGCGCTGGCGCACAACGCCGCGGCTGTGATTCTGGCCCATAACCACCCCTCCGGCGTGGCCGAGCCGAGCGAGGCTGACCGTATGATTACCCATCGTCTGAAAG
Source organism: Gammaproteobacteria bacterium (assembly GCA_016195665.1). Taxonomy (NCBI): domain Bacteria; kingdom Pseudomonadati; phylum Pseudomonadota; class Gammaproteobacteria; species Gammaproteobacteria bacterium. The sequence goes on from JACPZD010000005.1 coordinate 64,152, forward strand.
ACGCGCTGGGACTGGTGGATATCCGGGTATTGGATCACTTCATCATCGGCGACGGGTGCGCGGTATCTCTGGCCGAGCGGGGGCTTATGTAGGGAATCGCTGATTAAGCCGGAGTTTTTGTAGGGCCACTTTGAATATCCGTGGGTTTTGTTATAAACTATGCAGCTTAATTGCTTGTGAGTGAAAGTGTATGTCCAGAGTATGCCAGGTTACGGGTAAGCGCCCCTTGAAGGGACAGAACGTGTCCCACGCCAACAACAAGACCAAACGCCGCTTCTTGCCCAATTTGCATAGCCACCGCTTTTGGGTGGAAAGCGAAAATCGCTGGGTGCGCCTGAGGCTTACCTCGAATGCTATGCGCATCATTGATAAACACGGCATTGATCACGTGCTCGCCGATATGCGCGGCCGTGGCGAGAAGGTCTAGGGGATAACGTTATGCGTGACAAGATTAAACTCGTTTCCAGCGCCGGCACGGGTCATTACTACACGACCACCAAGAACAAGCGCACTATGCCGGACAAGATGGAGGCCAAGAAATACGATCCGGTGATCCGCAAGCATGTGCTCTATAAAGAGGCCAAGATCAAATAGGGGTGGTGTCCTCAAGCCCATAAAAAATGTCCGCTATCAAGCCTTTTTTGGCGGCGGGCATGACGCGAAAAACATATATAAAGCAACAGTTTAGGGTGTTTCCTGGCGACTTTAGCCCACTGTAGGCTTGTAGGTTGGGGGCCACATAGGAGCCTTGCGGTTGCGGGTCTTGGCGTGCCAGAGCGGGCAACAAGGATGGAGGCGTCGGCCGCTTCCTTCGTAATCATATGCCAACCAATAATAAGGCTGATCCCCAAACGCGAACGCGCAGTTCGGAGACTGCGCGTTGGGGGGGCTTTGGCTGTGACTTTGCCTACGGAGGTATTGCTTCGCTGGGGTGACTTCTGCGACGCCGGCTTTGATGCGTCCCTTTTCTTGAATCCCCGATCCCCAGCCATGAAGGCTTCCAGCATGTGCGGAATCAACGTCACCGCATCCACAGATTCGCCGTAAGTCTGAGCATGCAGCGCCGCATAGCGGTCGAGGTCAGCCTTTAGGCTGGCTGGGCAGGCGAAGGTCAGCTTGACGCTTTCGGTCTTTGGGAGCGGACCGAGGCGAAGTTTTGTGGTGGATGCGCTCATCGTGACGTACCCCTCACAAAATAAAGTGGCTGATAGGGCCGCAGCACCAGATCCCGGTTGACGATGACGCGCACCGGCAGGCCGGGCCGCTCGGTCAGCGTTGGTTGCATGTTCATGTTGCGCCGGGTTATCTCCTGGCCGACCTGGTTCACAGAATCCTTGAGGTTGTCACGTCCGGCGATGATCACGCGATCACCACCATTGCGGTTTTCCGGTGCGGCCAGCTCGGCCCCGATGCCCAGCAAGGTAGTTAGCGCAGCACCGGCGAACACGCGATCCCAGTGCCAGTCCACGCCGTCTTCCAGACCCGCATAGCCCGCCGGATCGGTGCCGACCAGTTTGTCGAGCTTGAACGAGGATGTATCCGGGAGGATGACCCGATTCCACACCACCTGCACGCGGCTCTGCCCATAGCTCACCTGGCTGTTGTATTTGCCCAGCAAGCGCGAGCCCTGCGGGATTAGCACGTACTTGCCGGTGGCCGCGTCATAGACCGGCTCCGTCACCGTGGCGATGACATCGCCCGGCAGGTCGGACTTGATGCCCGTAACGAGCGCGGCGGCGATGACTGTGCCGGCCATGACTTGATACGGCGATGCGGGCATTTGCAGGTTGCCTGAATTGCGGGTTTCCGTAGAACCAGCTTTGTTCAAAAATGCTTCCTTCTGCTCTTGGTCGCCAGTCCGCCAACGAGGACGGCCAGCATACGCCGGTTCAAGCGCGTGACCGCACGCGGCTGGGCACGCAACGTCACGTTCTCGGGGGCCATTTTGGGCGGCAGGTCTGGCACCGGAGTGTCGGGGGTATTGTTCGCTTGGCTCATGGTCAGTTCCTCCGTGTCACGCCCACAATCCCATCCGTGCGCTCGATGCGAACGACGGCGGCCTTGTCCGCACCCAGCCGCAACTCGGCCGCGCCGAACAACCGGTCCACCACGTAGTAGGGAGAACGGAACCGGTAGTTCACGAGTTGGCCATCGCCCTGCGGCCCGATCACGAACAGCGGCGGCAGCTCGCCCTGCGTGATGCCGGCGGGGAACTGGATGTAGACCCGCTCGCCGTCGTCGAAGGCGCGCAGCGGCTTCCATGGTGGGCTGTCGCCGGTGATCGCGTAGCGGAACTTGATCTGTTCCAGCGACAAGCCCGAGTCCACCGGTGCAGAGGCTTGAGCCTGCTGCGCCTGCTTCTGCAAGGCCAGCATGCGATCCTTCGGGTAGTCCCAGGATGCCGAGGCCATCCACGCCTGCGGCGTCGAGGACAGTTCGAGCAGGTAAGTGCGACGGTTCGTGGTGATGACCAGGTTCGTCTTCAGCCCAATGCGCGTGGGCTTCACGAGGATGTTCACGCGCAGGCTGGCGCCGGAACCGCTGGCCGTGTCGCCGACGATCCAACGTACGGTGTCGCCAGCCGAGACCGTCACCAGTTCCTCACCCTGCTGCAGGGCGATGACGGTGACGCGACCCGGACTCGTGTAGACCTGATACAGCGCCCCATCGGTGTAGGGCCAGACCTGGATCGCGTTAATGTAGCCCTCTCGGCTCGGCGGCACGCGTGCTTCGGCATTGGCACGCGCCACGCGGGCCTTCTCGTCAGGCGATTCAGCGGCTGGCTTGTCTTCGGGCGTGTTCCCCAAGGCCTTCAACTGCTCGGGTAGCGGCAGCAGTTTGGGCACCTCAACCACCTCGATGGGCTTGGGCAACTCCGGCAGCGCGTGCGCCGCGATGGGCTCGTCCAGCGTGATGTCCGGCGGCGGCTTGCCGTGTGTGGCGCAACCGCTGACAGTCACCAAGGCGGCGCTCAGGATCAACGGCAAAGCGTAATTGCGGATTTGGGTTTTCATGGTTTCTTGGCTCCTTCGGTTGCGTCGAGTTCACGGCTCCAGGACAGGCCGTTGACGTAAATGCCCAGCGGGTTCTTGCGCAACCGCTCCTCGGTGCGCGGCGGTTGCAGCACGATGGACAGCACAGCCGTCCAGCGCTCGGCGCCAGAGGGCGAACCATTCACATAGCTGCGCTCGATCCAGCGCACCTGGAACGAGGATTCGCTGGCGCGCACGACGCTGGTGATCTCCACGGCCGTCGAGGTCTGGCCGATGCGCGCGAACGGATCGTTGGTGCGCGCGTAATCGTTCAGCGTGGCTGCGCCCTTGTCGGTGGTGTAGTCGTAGGCTTCGAGCCAGTTCTGCCGTACGACGATGGGATCGATCGACAGTGACCGCACGTCAGTGAGGAAGCGCGCCAGGTGGTAGGCGATCTGTGCGTCGTTGAGCTTGTACGGCGTGGCGGCTTCGCCCACCGCGCGCACCTGACCGCCAGCGGCGACTTCCACCACATAGGGTGTGACGATGGATTGTGCCGAACGCCACGCCAGTCCGCCCGCCATCAGCAGTGCGAGCGAGAGACATCCAAAAGCCATCAGCCGCCAGTTCTTCGCCTGCACGCGCGCACTGCCGATGCGTTGGTCCCAGACCTGCGCGGCGGCTTGGTAGGGGGTGACGGGTTCGGGCGTTTCCGAGTACCGCACCTGGTGTCGTTTGAATCGCATGAACTGTTCTCCTCAAGGGTTCGAGTTGTCGCGCAGGCTCGGACTGGCACCGCTGCCGCCGTGATCGCCTGAGCGCAGGGTGTGGGCGGCCGTCGAGACTGCATGGCTTGCTTGCTGTTTGCGACGCATTTGTTTGGCCCAGGCGGGCTCTGCCGCAGGGGGCTTGGCTTCAGCTGCATCGGCTGATTCGGTAGAACTGGCTGCCGCCGCAGGCGCAGCAGCGTCCGCGACGAAGTTCGCTACGCGATCCTTGACCGCTTTCGCACCGGCTGCGACGCGCTGGCCGACAGCACCGGCACCGCTCCTGGCCACATTGGCGACGCCAGCACCAGCAGCGCGCACACCACCACTGCCCGATGCTGCGGCACCAGCCTGGTAGGCCGACTTCGCACCGCTGGCCATCGTGCTCTCGCACGCCCAGCCGACGCCACTCCGCCGATGGCGGCGCGTGCTGCACCCGGCCCCATGCGCGCACCTGCGGCCACCGCAGCGCCACCCGTCGCGATAGCCGCGCCGCCAGCCACCGCCAATCCGGCGGCGCCCAGAGCAGTTCCGGCTGCGGCGCCCGCGCCGAGCTGTGGCGCTCCCGATACCAGCCCGGTTGCAATTCCCGGCTCGAAGATTCCCAGTCCCAGCATCGCCAGCGAGGCCAGCATGATTGTCAGCGCCAGATCGATAGAGGGTTCAGTGCCGGGCGGTGTTTGGAACTGTGCAAACAGTCCTATACCGATGCCGACGATCACCGCCAGCACCAGCACCTTGATGCCCGACGACACCACGTTGCCCAATACCCGCTCGGCCAGGAACGCGGTCTCGTTCCACAACGCAAACGGCAGCAGCGTGCCGCCCGCCATGCTGAACATGTTGCCGAAGTTGGAGCTGGTGCCCATCAAGATATACTTGAGGACGTTGCCGAAGGTGCGCCGGCCCTCGCGCACTACGTTGAGGTCGTGCTCGAGGAGCACCAGGTCGGCCGCCTCCTTGGCCACGTCCACGGCGCCGTCCACGGAGATGCCCACGTCCGCGGCGTGCATCGAGGGCGCGTCGTTGATGCCGTCGCCGAGGAAGCCCGCCACATGCCCACGCGCCTTGAGCGCGAGCAGGATGCGCATCTTCTGCGCCGGCGTGACGCGCGGCAAAACAGGTTGACACGCTCGGCCTGGACCTGCAGCGCGGGATCGTCCAGGCGCTGGATCTCGGCGCCGGTCAGCACACCGGCGACGGGTACGCCGAGCGCCCCGCACACGTGGCGGGTGACGAGATCGTTGTCGCCGGTGACGATCTTGACCGCCACGCCGCTCGCCTCGATGCTCTTCAGCGCCTGCGCGGCGCTCGCCTTGGGCGGATCGAGAAAGGCGGCGAAGCCGGCGAACACCAGTTCCGTCTCACCGGTGACCACGGCGTGGAGATGATCGGCCGGGACCTCGCGCCAGGCGATCCCGAGCACGCGAAAGCCCTCGCGGCTCAGCGCCTCGAACAAACGCTCGATGCGGCCGCGCGCCGCATCATCGAGCGGCAGCGGCGCCTCGGACGGTTCGCCCTCGTAGTGCGTGCACAGGCGCACGATGTCCTCGGGCGCGCCCTTCGCGACCAGAAGCCGCGCGCTGTCGCGCTCTACCAGCACCGACACGCGCCGGCGCTCGAAGTCGAACGGCGCCTCGCCGATCTTGCGCCAGGCGCTGACGTCGATCTGCTCGTGCGCGAGGATCGCCTCGTCAAGCGGGCTCTTCAGACCGGTCTCGAAATGGCTGTTGAGGTAGGCGAGATCGAGCACCCGCGCGCGCTCCCGCCCCTGCGCGTCCGGCGCTCGAGCCGGATGCGCCCCTCCGTGAGCGTGCCGGTCTTGTCGGTGCACAGCACGTCCATCGCGCCCAGGTCCTGCACCGCCGACAGGCGCTTGACGATGACGCGTTGTCGCGCCAGGCGCAGCGCCCCGCGCGCCAGGGTCACCGACGCCACCATCGGCAGCAGCTCGGGGGTGAGCCCCACCGCCAGCGCGACCGCGAACAGGAGCGACTCGAGCAGCGGGCGGTGGAAGAGCGCGTTGATCAGCAGCACGAGCAGCACGGTCAGGCGCAGGATGAGCAGGCCGAACTCGCGCGTGCCGCGCTCGAAGGCCGTGGCCGGCGGCCTGGTCGTCAGGGTGTCGGCGATTTCGCCGAGCGCCGTGGCCGGTCCGGTGCGGCAGACCAGCACCCGCGCCGCGCCGCTCACCACCGAGGCGCCCATGAACACGCTGTTCGCCGCGCGGCTCAGGTCGGCGTCCGCCGCCGCGTCCGCGGCATGCTTCTCGACCGGATAGGACTCGCCGGTGAACAGCGCCTGGTTGACGAAGAAGTCGCGCGCTTCGAGCATGCGCGCGTCCGCCGGCACGAGATCGCCCGCGGCGAGCAGCACGACGTCGCCCGGCGCCAGCTCCGCGACCGGCACTTCGCGGCTGCGGCCCGCGCGCTGCACCGTAGCGTGCACGGCCACCTGGCTGCGCAGCCGCTCCGCCGCGCGCCCGGCCCGGTGCTCCTGGACGAAGTCGAGGGTGACGCTGAGCAAGACGATGGCGCCGATGAGGACGGAGTCCGTGACGTCCTTCAGGAACGCGGTGACGGCGCTCGCCGCGAGCAGCACGAGCACGAGCGGGTTGCGGAAGCGCGCGAGGAATTGCAGGATCAGCGCCCGCTCGCGGCGCGGCCGCAGGACGTTCGGACCGAAGGTCTCCAGACGCTGCGCCGCCTCGATTTCCGCCAAGCCCTCGGGTCGCGCGTGTAGCGCCGCGACGAGCCCCGGCAGGAGTACCTGCCAGAATTGTTCCATGGATGGTTCACCGGGGTTTGGCATCGTTGCTCTCAATGCAAGCCGAAATAACGGAACAGCCGGACCTTCACGAAATCGAGCAGGGTCAGATAAAACAGCACGATCGCGAACAGCCCGGCCACGAGCGCAGGCGGCACGGCGGCCATGAGGATGCCGTTCACGGCGAGGGCGCTCACGAGCGCGATGTCCGCGACCGAGGCGATGAGCAGCCAGCGGCTCGGGCGCGAGCGCCAGAAATGCCCCCACGGCGATCAAGAGAAATATCCCGTAGTTGAAGTGATGAACATGAGTTCCACCAATGACTAAGAAAAAATCAGGTATCTTTCTCGCCATGATGAGAAGACTGAGCATCCTCGCGGAGACAAACGCGGCAAGGAAAACGAAGAACACGATGCGGGCAAGGTGTTTTGCGGAACCCTCAAGCATGGCTTCTTTACCTACCCCCAGTTATTGAGGAACCCATCATACCGGTCATCCCATAGGCGGTAACCATCGCAGCCGAGCCTGAAGTCGGTGGATTTTCATGCGGTGACATCGCCCTAGCGCACCAACACGTTGGCGGAGGTGGGACGGACATCCGGCAACGTGAAAACGATGGCCGCGCCGAGCAGAACATAAACCGCCATGGCGAGGACCGCCGCGTGATACCCGGCGGCGCTCTCGCCGACCACGGTGAGCGCGGCGGTCCAGGTCAGCGTGCCGAGGATGGATGCAGTACGTCCCGACAAGTTGTAGAGACCCCAGAACTCGCCGCTTTTCTCCACCGGCGTCAGCGCGGTCAGCATGACGCGGCTCGCTGTCCACACGCCCGCCAATCCCAGACCGGCCAACGGCCCTGCCACATAAGCAAAGAGGCGCTTGTCCTGGATCACGAGCACCGCCGCAAACAGCGCGAGCCAGAACGCCAGATCGAGCAGGATGGCGCGTTTCGGACCCCAGCGGCGCGTCAACGGCCCGAATATCAGCAATGCTCCCGCTGCCGCCATGACGATGCCGGGGATGAACAGCGCCGTCAGCTCCGCCGCCGCGAATCCCACGACATTACGGGCATAGAGGCCCATCAGGGTGATCACCGCGGCGGCCGCGTTCTCGTAGAGGAAGTCGGCAATCAGAAACTTGTACAGATCGCGGTGCCGGCGCGCCTGCCCGAGGCTTTGAGCGATGCGGGCATAGGCTTGGCGCAGAGCGAGCGCCGGAGCACGCCGCGCTTCGAAGTCGGGGGCGAGATACATGGCCGGGAAGGCGAGCAGCAGGTAGATCAACGCCATCGGCACAAACACGCGCCCTGCCTCGGCGTCCGTGGGCGCCAGCGGGCTCAGCAGGGCAAGGGTCGCCAGACCTCCCGCATAACCCGATCCCACCGCGATGCCGACTACCGTCGAGACGTTGCACTCGTTGGCGACGGCCGGCAGTAGCGCGGTGTAAAAAGTGAACGCGGCATTGACGCACACGTAGGCCACCGTGAACAGCAACACAGCGATCGCGAAGCTGGGGGCGAATTCGATGCCGGCGGTAAACGCGGCCGCCGCAAAAACGAAGACCCGCAGATAAGGCTGGCGCCGGCCGCTCACGTCGGCACTGGCGCCCAGGAGGGGTGAAAGCAACGCGACTATCACGTTGCCTGCGGTGAGCGCCCAGCCGAAATCCGCTTCAGGCTCGCCCAGAGCGTACTGAACGAATGCGCCGAAATAGACCGAGACGACGATCAGGGACCAGGCGGAATCGGCCGATTCGTAAACGAGATAGGACCATACTCGCCACCAGCACACGGGCTTCATGAATCACCTGTTTGCGAGCCATCGGGTGTCCGCCCGCGGACATACCATTTGCGCAGTTCTTCCAACATCAATATCCCGGCGGCAAAAGGGATGAGGAAAAGCCACACTTCCCTGGCAACCGGCGCGGTCCCCAGGAGGGCGTTGCCCCAAGGCGTATAGTCGATGAGCAGGATCAGCGCGAGCTCGAGTACGACGCCCCAGACGATCAAACGATTGCCGCGCAGTCCCGTGGACAGCACGGACCGGCTCGGGCTCCGGCACAGGAAGACGTTCACGATCTGCATCGCGACGATGGCGCTCAGGGTGGCGGCCGTGGCTTGCATATAGAGCGGATCGTCAGTCGTCAGCGGCTGCCCGTAGGCCCAGCCGCCGCCGTAGAGGACGAAAAAGAACGCCGCCATCGCGACTACTGCTTCGATCGCGCCCAGGAACAGGTACGCCCGCAGTGCCGTGGGTAAATTCAACAACCTCTCGCGCGGCGGGCGGGGAGGCCGCCGCATGACTTGAGGATCGGCCTTCTCGACGCCCAAGCCGAGGGCGGTCAGGGAATCCGTGCCCATGTCCACGGCCAGGATCTGGATGGGCGTCAGGGCCAGGGGGATCTGGAACAGCGCAAAGCCGAGGTAAGGGATCAGTTCGGGAACGTTGTGCGCCAGGATGTAGGTGAGAAACTTGCGGATGTTTTCGAAGACCGCCCGCCCTTCCTCGACGGCGGCCACGATACTGGCGAAGTTGTCGTCCAGCAGCACCATGTCCGCTGCCTCCTTGGCCACGTCCGTGCCCGCGACCCCCATGGCGATGCCGATGTGGGCGCTCTTGAGCGCGGGCGCGTCGTTGACGCCGTCGCCCGTGACCGCCACGATGTGACCCTTGCGCTTCAGGGCCTCGACGATGCGCAGCTTCTGATCCGCGCTGGAGCGCGCGAAAATGATTTCCTGGGCGTCCAGGGCGAGCTGCAGCTCGGTGTCGGAGAGCCTTTTCAATCTCTCGCCGGTGACGACCACCGCGTTCTCCGATCGTACCAGCCCGATCTCGCGCGCGATGGCCGCGGCGGTGCGCGGATGGTCGCCGGTGACCATGATGACCTTGATCCCCGCTGCGCGGCATTTGCCGATCGCCTCGGGCACCTCCGGCCGCGGCGGGTCTTCCAGCCCGGCGAGGCCGGTGAAGACCAGATCCTGCTCCAGGCGCTCCCGATCCCAGCCGGGCGCCAGTGCGCGGTGCGCGAAGGCGAGGACGCGCAGGCCCTGTTCGGCCATCGCCTCGTGCGCCGCCAGAACCCGTTCGCGCGACTCCGGTGCGAACGGACGCATCTCACCGTCGATTAGAATCCGGCGGCAGAGGGGAAGCACCGCCTCCGGCGCGCCCTTGCAATAGAGCACGGCCCCCTGCGGCGTCTCGTGCACGGTGGAGATGCGCATGCGTTCCGCGTCGAAGGGGATTTCGTCCACCCGGCGCGCGGCCGGGATTTCCGGCAGGATTTGCTGCGCCATCTCCACCAGCGCGATCTCCATGGGGTCGCCCAGATAGTGCGTTTCCCCTCGCTCCCGGCCTTCGTTGAGGTCGTGGCACAAGCGGGCGGCGACAAAGAACGGCTGATAGTGCTGTGCAAGCCGAGACGTTTGTTCGTCCGTGGGCGCCGCCTCGACGGCTGCGCCGAGGAGCAGCCGCTTCACGGTCATGCGGTTCCGGGTGAGCGTGCCCGTCTTGTCGGTGCAGATCACGGTGGTGGAACCGAGCGCCTCGACCGAGGGCAGATGGCGAATGAGCACGTTGCGCTTCGCCATGCGTTGCGTCGCCAGCACCAGCGCCAGGGTCAAGGTCGGGAGCAGGCCTTCCGGCACCATGGCCACGATGAGGCCGATGGCGAAGATGAAATCCGCCCAGTAGGGGATGCCCATCGCCCAGCCGATGGCGAAGAAGACCAGCCCGACCAGCACCGCGAGGACGCCGATCACGCGGCTCAGGTGCGCGACCTCCCGCCGCAACGGCGAAACGGTTTCCCCGCCCGTCTGGGTCAGATGGGCGATCTTGCCGAACTCGGTGTGCATGCCGGTGGCGAAGACGGCCGCCCTGGCCCGGCCCGACACCAGCGTGGTGCCGGCGAGCAAGACATTCTTGGCGTGGATGATATCGCCTTGTTCGGAAGGGCCAGCCTCGCGGGCCTGGGGCAGCGATTCGCCGGTGATCGTGGCGTTGTTGACCCGCACGCCGAAGGCCTCGACCAGCCGGCAGTCCGCTGGAATGTTATCGCCCTGTTCCAGGATGAGGACGTCTCCCGGCGCCAGTTGCTCGACCGGCAGCCGCACCGCCGCGCCGTCGCGCAATGCATTCGCTTGCTGTGGCAACAGCCGGCGCAGCGCGGCAAGCGTTCGTTCTGCGCGGTGTTCCTGCCAGAAGGAGAACAAGCCGCTCACCAGGATCACCGCCACGATGGCGTAGCCCAGCCGCGCCATGCCTTGCCCGGGGTCGCTCCATTCCGCCAGGAACGCCAGCCCCGCGGCGACCCACAGGATCAGGGAAAAGAACTGGACAAACTCCTTGGCGAGACGCAGCGCCAGCGGTTCGCGCGCAGCCTCCGCCACGCGGTTGGGGCCGTATTCCCGCAACCGTGTCGCGGCTTCAGCCGAACTCAGTCCTTCGAGGTCCGTCATGACCGTCTCTCCCTGCACTTGCGCCACGCGTAACCGAGCAGCCCGAGCAGCGCGCCGGCGGCAAGCACCGTGAGGAACAGATATTCCTCGTAATGCCGGATCTGCGGCAACAGCGTGTCCATGACGTTGCTGAACGCATAACCGGCGGTTGTGACGGCTACTACTGCCCAGAGCAGTGCGCCGAGCGCATTCAGCGCCATGAAGCGCGCAGCGGGCACTGTACTCATACCAATGACCATCGGGCCGACAGTGCGCAACCCGTAGAGAAAGCGCACAATCACGATGGCGGCCGTGTGATGCTTGTCGATCAGGCGCCGCGCGGTCGCGGCCCGGCGCTCGAGCGCTGGGAAGCGCGCGAGGAAGGCGTTACCGTGGCGGCGGCCGAGGAAGAAATAGAACAGATCGCCGGACCAGCCGCCGGCGAACGCCGCCGCCATGACCCAAGGCAGATCGAGATAGCCGCGGTGCGCGGCGATACCGCCGAGCACCACGACGGTCTCGCCTTCCGCGACGCTGCCGACGAACACGGCCCAGTAGCCGTAGGCGGCGATGAGCTCCTGAAGAGACATCGCGGCCGCGCGGCGCTCAACCGCCGCGGATCAGCAGCACCGGCTTGGAAGCGAGCCGCGCCACGCCCTCCGCGACACTGCCCAGGAGCAGCCGGCGCACGCCGCGCCGGCCGTGGGTGCCGATGACGATGAGGTCTGCGGGCCACGCCTCGGCCTCGGCGGCGATCATGTCGGCGACGCGATGGCCGAAGGTCTCGATCTCGAGCAGCTTCGTTTCCGCCGTCATGGCCGCCTTGCGCATCTCGGCATCCGCCTTCTCAAGAATCTTGCGACCGGATTTTCGAAAGGTTTCCTGGACCTCTGCGAAATCGCCGCCCTCCGGCCAGTTGAGCGAGACCTCGTCAACCACGTGCACCACGCGCAACTCGGATCGCTGCTCCTTGGCCAGCCGGATGGCTTGCTGCAAGGCCAGGTCCGACGTAGCGCTGCCGTCCACCGCCACCAGGATATGTCCGAACATCGCTTGCCTCCGCGTTCGCTGCCAAGAGAACGAAAGCTTAACATCATCCCGTGGCGACCAGCCATCCGTCCCGGTTCGATGCATCTCGTACAGGCTACACGGTGCCTTTGATTGAGACGCGCCCCGTCCGCAACCCATTCCCCACGGCGAGCAGCTCGCTCGCCTCGTGCACCAGCACCGTCACCGCCACGCCGAGAACGCCGGTGACGGCGAGCGCGATCGTCGCCGTAAGAATCGCAATGGAGAAGACGATGTTCTGCATACTCACCCGCCGTGCTTGGCGACCGAGACGCAGAACCTCCTCCACCTTCGAGCAGATCGTCGGCCATGAGCGCGACGTCGGCGGCCTCGATCGCGGCGTCGGTGCCGGCGACATCCATGGCCACGCTGCAGGTGGCGGCGGCGAGCGCCGGGGCATTGTTCACGCCGTCGCCCGCCATGAGCACCGCGCCGTATTGCTTTTCCAGTTGCCGCACGGCCGTGACCTTATCCTCCGGTTTGAGATCGGCCCGAACATCGTCGATGCCGGGCTCGCGCGCGACCGCGTGCGAAGACCAAGACGCCGGCAACGGCCGGATGCATCGCGATTCAGCCCACAATGTTTGCAAGAGACCTGTCACATAGCCAGTCATCTGCATCGCTTCTGCGGAAGCACAACTACCCCGCGCGTGCCGCGCCGAGGGCGAACGGGTGGTCGGCGGAGGAGCGACACGCCCTCAACGCACGTCATGCGCAGTCTGCCGGTTCGGTGCATGCAGTTTTGCGAATTCCGCCAGCGCAGCAATGAGCGCCCCCAGCCCTGCCGCGAGCCCGAGCTGCGCGAGCGGCACGGCCTCGAAGCGCAACGCCTGGCGCAGGAACGGCAGGTAGACGGCGGCGAGCAGGAACATGAGCGCCGCTAGCGCCCAAAGGTTCATCACCCGGTTGGTGAACAGGCCGTGCCGCAGTATCCACTCCTCGTCGCAGCGCGAGACAAAAGCGAGCACCACGTGCCCAGCCATCCAGGCGGCGAGCGCGCAGGTCTGCACCGCGCCTGGCGCGAGCCCCTGGCTCCGGGCGAGCGCGTAGGCCGCCATCACGGCGGCGAACAGCAGCGCGCCCTTGAGCAGGATCGCGCGCACCGTGGATGCGTCGAGGAGCGCGTCTCTCGCGTGCCGCGGGCGGCGGCGGTAGATATCTTCCTCCGCCGGCTCGGTGACGAAGCCGGCCGAGGCGGCGAGGTCCATGAACAGCTCGAGCAGGATGATCTGGATGGGCGAGAACGGCAGCGGCAACCCGAGCAGCACGGGCAGCAGGAAGATGGCGATGAGGCCCACTTTCACGGAAAGATAGTAGGCCACGCCTTTGCGCAGGTTGTCGAAGAACTTGCGTCCCTCGAACACGCCGCGGGCGATGGTGACGTAGTTGTCGTCGGCGAGCACCGCCTGCGCCGCCTCCTTGGCGACGTCGGTGCCCTTGATCCCCATGGCGATGCCCACGTCGGCGGCCTTGAGCGCGAGCGCATCGTTGACGCCGTCGCCGGTCACCGCCACCACCTCGCCGTTGCGTTGCAGCGCCTGGACGAGACGGTGTTTGTGTTGCGGCGTGGCGCGCGCGTAGACCGACACCTCCCGCACCGCCTGGGCCAACGCCGTATCGCTCAGCCGGTCCAGCTCCGTCCCCGTCAGCACCCGCTCGGCGGGGATGCCGACCTCGCGGGCGATGGCGGCGGCGGTAGCCGGGTGGTCGCCGGTGATCATGACGGTGCGAATGCCGGCGGTGGCGACGCGCGCGAGCGTCTCCTTCACGCCTAGGCGCGGCGGGTCGGCGAAGCTCACCAGGCCGGCGAGTTCAAGACCCCGCTCCAGCTCCTCGAATGGCTGATCCGACTCCCGGGCGTCGAGCACCCGTGTCGCCGTGGCGATGACACGCCGCCCGAGCGCCGTTTCCGCGGCGAGCCTTTCGGCCATTTCGTGCGAGACGGTCTCGCAAAGCGCGAAGACCTCCTCGGGGGCGCCGGAGACGTGCAGGCGCAGCCCCCCGTCCGCGCGCCGGATCACGGCTTTGGTCCGCCGGCCGTTGCCCGGCTGGCGCAGCCGCACGATCTCGCCCGCGGGCAGCGTCATGCCCAAGGTGCGCGAGCGTTCGACGACGGCCTGCTCCAGCGGATCAAGCACGTGCGCCGACAGCGCCCCGAGCGCATCACCGATGACCCGCGCCTCGCGCTCCGGCGGATGGACGGCGGCCACGTGCAGGCGGCTCTCGGTGAGCGTCCCGGTCTTGTCGGTCACGATGACGGTGGCGTCGCCCAGGGTCTCGGCAGCGCGCAGACGCTTGACCAGGAAATTCTGGCGCGACAGCGCGTAAGAACCGAGCCCCAGCACCATGGTGATGATGATGGGCAACTCCTCGGGGATGGTGGCGAAGGCAAGCGACAGCCCGGTGAGCACCATCTCCCGGAAGTCGCCGCCGCGCAGCCAGCCGATCAGCGGGATCGCGATCGAAAAGAACAACGCCACCCACACGAGCTTGCCGGCGAGCGCCTTCATGGCGAGCTGCAACGGTGTCTTCGGCGGCTTCACCTGCGCAAGCTCCGCCGCCATACGCCCGAGGCGCGTGTCCGCGCCCGTGGCCGTCACCCCGGCCTCGGCCTCCCCACCTGTCACCACCGTGCCGGCGAAAACTGCCTCGCCTGCGGCCTTTTCCTGCGGAAACGACTCCCCGGTCAGGGCCGACTCGTCGAGCGCCAGGCTCATGGCCTGGGTCAGGCGCGCATCGGCGGCCACGCGCGTGCCCGGCAGCAGCACCAGCACGTCGCCCGGCACGATCTCCTCGGTGTCGACAGAAATGACTTCGCCATCGCGCCGCACCCGTACGCGCGGTGCAGCGGTGCGATCGAGCGCGGCGATGGCGCGCTTGGCGCGGAACTCGTTGCCAACCTCGACTGCGACCAGCGTCAGGATGATGGCGAAGATGGTGAGCGCGTCGCCCAAGCCACCCCAGAGGCTATAGAAGAAACCCACGGCGAGCAGGAGCAGGAGCAGGATCATCGGCTCGGTGACTTCCTCCGCGGCGATGCGCCAGAAGCGCACCGGCGCGGGCGTGAACAGGCGGTTGCGACCATGACGAACCAGTTGCCGCGCCGCCTGCTCCGCAGTGAGACCATTGCTTGCTCTGGGATTCATCGTGCGGCTCCGAAGTTTTCGAGCACGGTCTTCCAACCGATCAACCAGCGGTTATGTCCATAACGCATCATCTCCTCGTAGGCGCGCTGCACGCTCCAGCCCTCGACGCGGATGCGGTAGGCGGCGATTACGACGCCGGTCCGGTCGCTTCCCCGGTCGCAGTGGACGAAGACCGGCTGGTTGGCGGGGTCGGTAATCAGCGCTAGAACCTGTTCGATCTGCTGCCGGCTCGGGGCGATGAAAGGGTGCAGGGGGACATGAATAAATTTCATCCCGGCCCGTTGCGCCCATTCACGTTCTTTCTTGACCTCGCTCGGCTCTTTTTCGAAAAGCCCGCGTTCCAGGTTGACGATGGTTCTGACGCCCATCTGGGCAAGCTGCTGCACCCCCTCTGCGCGCGGCCTGCCGCCGCGGAAGAGGTTGCGGTTGACCTGGTGGAAGTTCGGGATGGAGGGCGCTTCGTCGGCGAGAACTGCGGGGACAGCCAGCACCAGAACGATGGCGAGCATTGTTGGCCTGAGCATGGTCGTCACGCCCTCTCCTTCAGCCAATGGTATTGGTCTGGATATTTCATTATGACCCTTTCGAAAGTCCGGCTAAGCATCTGCAAGTCCTGCCCGATATGATCCGTTCCTCTTGGGCGGCACGGTCTCAGCACGGTAATCCGACAGCGGCCATCCTCTTCCCGGACGCAGAACACCGGAAGGACGGGGGCTCCCGAGCCGAGGGCGAGCCATAGGGCCGAAGGCGAGAAGGAAACCTCGCGGCCGAGAAAGGATACGTCTACTCCTCTTCCGGGAAGGCTCACATCCAGCATCATGCCGACCACGCCACCTTTATGGAGCGCGCGAAGCAGCGCATCCATGGCTCCTTCCCCGGGGTGGGCTGTCTCGATCCCATGGGCGCGTCTACGCCGCGTCTGCATGGATTCGATGTACGGATTCTTCGACCGCCAAGCCACCGTCGTCGCGGGGAACCCATACAAGGCAAGACCTGCGCCGGCCAACTCCCAATTTCCCATGTGAATGGAGACAAGGACGGCGCCGCCCTTGCCCTGGAGGGCAGAGGCCCGGAGATGTTTTCTTCCGTAAATGCGGAAATTCTCCCGGCGAAAGGAGGCGATCCGCGCGATCTCAGCCAGATTCAGGATATAGTTTTGAAACTTCTTGAACAAAATTTCGTCTTCCCTTCCGGACAAGCCGCAAGCTCTTAAGCGGGCCAACCAGAGCGCGCGCCAGCGGAACGCCACATGGTAATAGAGGGCTCCCAGTGCCAGACAAGCGCGCTTTACCCACGTGTACGGCAGGTGTCTCGCCATGAAGGCGAGGAACCAGATGAGGGCAAAGAATGGCAGCCCCCTTACGTACGGCCAGAAAGCGCTTGCCATTTTTCCAGCGTCTTTTCGCAGACTTCCTCCGCTGCGCGCGGCCTTCCCAGCCGCGCGGCGTTTTCCCGAAGCTGCGCGAGCCGGTCCGGCCGCCTCGCGAGAAATGCCGCCTTGGACACCAAGTCGGCCTCGTCCCTTGCCCAAAGGGCGGCGCCCTCGTTGACCAGGAAATCGGCATTGAAAACCTCCTGTCCGGGTATCGGCCGGTAAAGCAGCATGGGCAGCCCCGTGCAAAGCGCTTCCGAAACCGTTAAACCTCCGGCCTTCCCAATCATGAGATCGGATAGGGACAACAGCTCGACCATCCGATCGGGCACGAAACCCAAGGGGAGGATGTTGGGAAAGTGTTGGGAAAGCCGTTCGATGCGGGAGAGCAAATGTGCGTTCTTGCCGCAAAGGACGAGCAGTTGAATGGGCAAAGGGGCGAGGCGTCGGCTAAGCGTTTCGATATAAGCCATTCCCCAACCGCCGCCGCTCAGCAGAAAAACAGGGGCGCCTGACATTCGGTGTTTGCTTCTCGCCTTTTCCCGGTCAACCGGCAAGGAGAAGGAAGCCCTGACTGGAATTCCGGTCACTTCGATCCGCTCCCGGGATATCCCTTTGCCGATGACGGCCTCCTTGACTGCATCCGCGCCGACGAAGTAGAGATCGGTGGCGGGATGCACCCACTGGCTGTGGACACCAAAGTCCGTGACGACCGTCGCGGACAGATGGCCCATTTCACGTTGGAGTTCCGAAGCGACCTGCCCGCAGATCGGATAGGTGGAAATAACGATGTCGGGGCGGTGAGCGCGGAGAAACCTGCGCGCCTTTCCAAGCGCCATCAGGTTGAGCAGCCGGGAAGCCCGGGAAGCGGACAGCCGGTCGGTCATGGCGAAAAACGCGCCCCACGCCCATGGCCAGTACGTCGTGACCCTCCGGTACAGGTAGGCTGAAATCCACGCCACAGCCGGGGTAAAGGTCTCGAAGTAATCTACGACCTGCACCTGCACGCGCGTCGGATAATGTTCCCGGAGATGGGATGCCAGCGCCTCTGTCGCGCTGCGGTGTCCTTCTCCGTAAGGAGCCGTGAAGATAAGCACCTTGATCATTGTTCCCCCGCACGCTTCACGAACAGCCGTACGTTTCAATCTCGTTCCGCTGCGAACCTCGCGTACCGCAACGCCAAGCTCGGCATGACCAGCAGGTTGAGCGCGGTGGAGGTAAAGAGCCCGCCCAGAATCACCAGCGCCATCGGCCCTTCAATCTCCCGCCCCGGATCGCCGCTGCCGAGGGCGAGCGGCAGCAGGCCCAAGGCAGTGGCGAGCGCCGTCATCAGGATCGGCGTCAGCCGTTCCATCGCACCGCGCACGGCCGCTTCAGGCCCCCAGCTCATGCCTTCGACGGCGACCAGATGCTCATAGTGGGAAAGCAGCATCACGGAGTTGCGCAGGGTGATGCCAAAGAGTGTAACAAATCCCACTAATGATCCGAGGGAGACGCCTCCTCCCGTGGCGAACACGGCGAGCACGCCGCCGGCGAGGGCGAAGGGAAGATTGAGCAGCACCAAGGCGAGATTGCGCGCGTGTCCAAGCACCATCCACAGCATCAAGCCGATGGCGGCGGCGGCGATCACCGAATGGACGATCAGATCGCGGACCGACGCCGCCTGGGCCACGGCAGTGCCGCCGAACTCCACGTAGTTGCCCGGCGCCAGGCGGACGTCCTGAGCGATGCGCTGCTTCGCCGCCGCGACGAAGGAGACCACGTCCCGGCCGGCGACGTTGGCCGTTACGGTCTGCACCCGCCGGGCGGCGTTGTGCAGCACGGCATAACGCCCCGCAGTGGCATAGACATCGGCAAGCTGATCGAGGCGCATGACGGCACCCGCCGCATTGTGCAGCGGCAGCGCTTGAATGTCGGCGATACTGGCGCGCCCGGACGGCGACAGGATGACGTTTACGTTGAACACACGGTTGCCGTCATAGACCTGGCCCGCTATGGACCCCTGAAAGGCGGTCTGCACGGCGTCGAGCACGTCCACTGCATCGAAACCCCAGCGCGCCAGCGCCTCGGAGCGCAACCGGATTCCGATCTGCGGGGTGCCGGGCGGCGACGGGATCTGGACCTCGGCGGCGCCGGGCGCCTGGCGCAGCGTTTGCGCGACATGCCGGGCTTCGGCGTCGAGGGTGTCGAGGTCGTCGCCGTAGACGTTGACGACCACCGAAGCGGTGTAGCCGGACAGGGTTTCCTCCACCCGCTCGGTCAGGAAGGTTTTCACCGCAAAGTTGGCGCCGGGGATGGATGCCAGGGCATTGCGGAGGTCGGCCTGGGCGAACTCGGCCGCCGCTCCGGACAGGGGTTTGAGATCGACCTCGAATTCGCTGTAGTGGGTGCCATTGGTATCATCTGCCTTTTCTGCCCGCCCGACCCGCTGGCTGACCGCGCGCACGAAGGGCAGCCGCAGCAACTCGGCCGTCGCCTGGCGGCCGAGGCGCAACGACTCGGCGAGCGAGGTTCCCGGGATCGCCGACATGTGGACGATGTAGTGTCCTTCCTTCAACTCCGGCAGGAAGCTTCCGCCGAAGAAAGGCAAAGCCGCGAGGCCCGCCAGCGTCGCCAGCGTCACCACCGCGATCACCAGGCGATAGCGGCGCTCGACCCCGGCGATCAACGCCCGGTAGTTTTCCTTCAGCCAGCGGGCGACGGGGGCGTCGCGCTCGGGCAAAGCGCTCTGCGGCAGGATCGCGAGGCAAAGCGCAGGGGTGAGCGTGACGGCCACCAGCAGCGACGCCAGCGTCGCCAGCAGGTAGGCGATCGCCAGCGGCGAAAACAGCCGGCCGGCCAGGCCCGGCAGCGTAAGTATCGGCAGAAAAACCAGGGCAATGGCCAGAGTCGCGTACACGACGGCGCTGCGCACCTCCAGGGCGGCATCGAGCACCCCCTGCGCAACCGGCGCCGGCTCCGGCGCGTGCCTGTTTTCCCGCAGCCGCCGATAGACGTTTTCCACGACGATAATCGCATCGTCCACCAGAAGCCCGATGCTGATCGCGAGTCCACCGAGGGTCATGGTGTTGAGACTGAAACCCTGCTGGCTCATCACGGTGACCGCGGCGAGCAGCGACAGCGGGATGGCGGCCAGGGCGATGGCCGAGGTGCGCCAGTTGAACAGGAACAGCACCACCACCGCCACGACCAGCAGTCCGCCGAAAGCGAGCGAGTGGCGGGGGTTGCGGGTGGCGGTCTCGATGAAGTTGGCGGGCCGGAACACGCCGGCATGCAGCGCGATCTGTTCGGCGGCCAGCGCCGGGCGCAGTTCGGTCAGCGAGCGCTCCACCGCTTGGGTGACGGCCAGGGTATTGGCCCCGTATTGCCCGGAGATCACTAACTGCACGCCCGGCACGCCGTCGACCGTCGCCGCGCCAATGGGCGGCTCGGGCGCCGCCCTGACCTCAGCAACATCAGCCAGGGTCAGGTTGGCGCCATCGTGCTGGCGCAACACGGTGCGCGCGAGTCGTTCGGCGCTCAGGGACTGGCCATAGGTTTGCAGGACGATGCGCTGGTTGGGGTTATCGATGAATCCGGCGCCGCGTACCCCGGTGGCGCGCCGCGCGACATCGAGGATATCGCCGAGGGCGAGCCCGTACTTGACGAGCCGGTTCGCGTCGACCTGGATCTGGTATTCCTTCACCTCGCCGCCGAAGACCGCCACCTTGGACACGCCGGGAACGGCGAGCAGGCGCGGCTTGAGCGTCCAGTCGGCGAGCGTGCGCAACTCCATGAGCGACCGCTGCTGCGAGGTGAGCCCGATCACCAAAGCCACGCTGGTGGACGATGTCAGCGGAGACATCGCCGGGGCCTGCACCCCGCTGGGCATCCGCGTGGCCAGCTCGGTGAGGCGCTCGGCCATGTTCTGCCGGTCGCGATAGACATCGCTCTTGGGATCGAAGGTGGCAGTAATAACCGACAGCCCCTGGATCGACCGGGAGCGTAAAGCTTGTACGCCCGGCACGCCGTTCACGGCATTCTCGATGGGCTGGGTCACCAATACCTCGACCTGTTCCGGCGCGAGGCCCGGCGCTTCGGTCTGGATCGATACCTGGGGCGGGGCGAACTCCGGGAAGACGTCGTAACTGGCGCCGGTCAGCGCATAGAGACCGTAACCGGCGAGCAGCAGCGCGAGGGCGATGACGCCGCCGTGGTAGCGCAGCGAAAAACCGATGATGCCGGCTAGCAGGCCGCGGCGGGGAGATGGTTCCATTAGTCCCCCTCGCCGGTTTGCACTTGGCCGCGCAACTCTTCCGAGAGGAGCGTCTGGGCGCCGCGCACCACGATGCGCATCGCCGCAAGGCGCGGCGCGAACCAGCCCCCGGCGACCGGCACCGCGCCCGTCAGCTCGTGGCGCACGAACCTGCCCGGCGCGCTTTCGACGTAATACCACATCTTGCCTTGCCACGAAACCACGGCGGCTGCCGGAATCGTCACCCCGGTCTCCTGCGGCCCGATGGGCAGGCGGGCAGTGAGCGTGGTTCCCGGCAGCAAGCCTTCGGCCGCTGCCGCATAGAAAAAGGCGGGGCCCTGGATACGCGGGTCGGTCTGCGGCGAAGGCGAGATCAGCTCCGCCGTTCTCAAGACGCCGTCATCACCGGCTACGCTCACCTTGCCCGGCGGCACCGGCAGACGGCTGCCTGAGGGTGCGGCGATTCGCAACAGCATCTCTTTCTGCATCGCCAGGCGTTGGAACAGCGGCATGTCATTTACGATGGCCGCCGTCAGCACCGCGCCCCAGGTCTGCCGGCTTTCCTGCCTGATTGCGTTGACGGCCGCCTGCGCCGACCGTTCGGCTGCCTGGTCGCTGCGCCAGGCAGCTTCGGCGGCCTGCAATGCCTTGTCCGAAATATTCCGGTCGTCGCCGTGCAGTGCCTTGAGCCGTTCATACTCGCGGCGCGACGCTGCCAGCGCCGCCACGGCTTTGTCGGCCAGCGCCGCCGCTGCTACGTAACGATTGCGAAGATCGGTCAACGCTTGAGGTGACAGGACCATGGCCAGGGCTGCAGTTTCCCCGCGGCGGGTCGTCTGTTCTACGGCGGCGACGCCGATGTCCGCCAGTTTCTGCGTCTGCGGATCGAACGTCACTGTGGTGCCGTCCTCCTGGGAGACCACGCGCGACGGCGCCGAGACGGGCCTTTCCCGCGCCTGCTCCTGAGCGAGTTCCTTGCGGCCCTCGACGAAGCTCCAGATGGCCAAACCGGCCACGGCCGCCCCGATCCCGAGCAAGATGAAGGTTTTTTTTCTCATGGCCGTTCTCCGTCTCGATGTGATTTCGACTCGATCACCTGCTCCGCCGTGACGGCGAGCGCGTTGGCGCCGATCGGCCGGCGCAGCGCATCCTCCAGGCGCCCCAGGGACTGTTGCGCCTGGGATAAGGCATTGATGCGCGCCAGTTCGGCCGTTACCGTTTGGTATTGGGCGGACAGCCACGCCAGCCGGTCTGCCTCACCCGCCTTGAAGGCCGTGGCGACGGCGCGCTCGTTCTTCTGCTGATCCTGTAGCAAGGCGTCGGCGGTCTCGAACATCTGGATGGCACGACCGTAGCCCGCCAATGCCTCGTCCACTTTGGCGATCGCCATGGCTTGAACAGCCAAGAAGGCCGTGGCTGCTTCCTCGCGGCGCGCTTTGGCCTCAGCGATGGGGCCTTCGTTGCGGTTCAGCAGCGGCAGCACGAGGGAGAGGCCGAGGGACCATTTCACCTGGCCGGCATCCCAGAGGTAGCCGGGGCCGAGCGAGATGTCAGGGTATTGCTTGGCGATTTCCAGTTGCAGCGCGGATTGGCTGGCCTCGTACTCGGCCAGGGCTGCAAGCACATCCGGCCGGCTCAACAGGGCTTCGCGCCGAGCTTCCACCGGTGGTAATGCAGCGACCGGCGGCAGTTGCTCGAAGGAATCGAAGGAGATGGCCGCACCGTCGAGGGCTACGGCGGGAACGCCAATAGCCGCAGCGAGCCGCGCGAGGTTTTCCGCGACCTGCTTCTGGTTCCGCCGCAGGGCCAGCACGGCCTGGTTGAATGCAAGGCGCGCCTGGGTCAACTCGGGTTGTGATGCGTAGCCCACGGCAAAGCGGCGCTCCAGCATGCGGGTGATCTCCGCCTGGAGGTCGCGCTGACGGCGCACCAGGGCCTCGGTCGGGTAGGCCGCCAGAAGATCGGCCCGCACGCGGCTGCGCACTTGCCATACCGTTTCGGCTTCCCGCAGCTTGGCGGCCTGGGCGAGGCGTTGTGCGGTTTCGATGCGGTAATCACGCTTGCCCGCAGTTTCGATCGGGATAGCGAAGCCCAGCCCGTAGGTCCACGGCGACTGCCCCGCCGCCGCATCCATGTTGCGTTGGAACGATACGCCGGCCGTTGGATTCGGTCGTCCGCCCGCCGTGACGATGGCGGCTTCCGCCGCCAGTCTCCGGGCTTGGGCGCGATCGAGGTCGGGGTGGTAGTGGAGGGCGGCCAGGGTGAGTGTGTCGAGGTCCCAGGATTTCGGCGGCCAGGCGGTGTCATGACCCAGACTGCTCTCGAAGAATTGCCTGACGTCCGGCGCGTCCAGGCGCCGCGATTCGACAGCAGTTTGCTGCGTACCCGGATTGATCGGCTTGGCCGTATAAGTGGCGCAGCCGGCGAGCAACAGTACCAGGCAGGCAATCGACAGGCGTTTCATGGTCTCCTTTCTCCACGTACCGATGGTCCGCAAGTTCTATTCGAGCTGGGAATGATAGAGATGGAGGAGGAACGGGAAGATGACGGCAACCTGTCCGTTTGGTCATTTTCACGGTGGACCCGAACGCGAAATGGACTTCCCGGCTTTTAACGGACACCCCTACTGACGCACAAGCCTTAGACCGTTAGCAACCACCAGAAGACTCGCTCCCATATCCGCGAATACCGCCATCCACATCGTGCCCATGCCCAATAACGTGAGCACTAGAAACACGGCCTTGATGCCCAATGCCAGCGTGATGTTCTGTACCAGTACCGTTCGGGTGGTGCGCGACAGGCGAACAAAGCGCGCAATCTTGTTCAGGTCATCGTCCATCAGCGCCACGTCAGCAGTCTCGATAGCCGTATCGGTGCCAGCCGCGCCCATGGCAAAGCCGATGTCGGCTCGCGCCAGGGCGGGTGCATCGTTGATGCCGTCGCCCACCATGCCGACCTTGCCGCTCTGCGCGTAGCCTTCGATTGCGCGCAGCTTGTCCTCTGGCAGTTGATCGCCCAAGGCTTCGTCAATTTGAACCTGGGCCGCGATGGCTCGCGCGGTATGCGCGTTGTCGCCGGTTAGCATGACTGTTTTAATGCCCAACTCATGTAGCGCCCGGATCGCGGCGCGGCTGCTGTCCTTGACCGTATCGGCTACTGCAAACAGGACGAGCACGCGCTCGCCATCGGTAAGCGAAATGACCGTCTTTCCTTGCTCTTCCAATTCGCCGAGCTTTGCCTCCAAGAGAGGCGTGCACACACCGAGCTCATGGATCAGCCGATGGTTGCCAAGCTGGTACGACACGCCGCCAACCGTTCCGCGCACGCCTCGCCCTGGAATGGCGGCGAAGTCGGCCACATCAAAGAGGACGGTGCCGTTCTGCTGTCCGGCTATGGCTATGGCGTGGGAGACAGGGTGGTCGGAGCGTGCGGCGAGACTGGTCGCAATGCGAACAGCATCCAGTCCGGTCGATTGCTCCGGCAAGACAGTATCGGTCAACGCCGGTTTGCCGTGCGTGATGGTGCCGGTCTTGTCGAATGCCAGCCATGCGAGCTTGTGGCCTTCTTCGAGATAAACACCGCCCTTGACCAAAATGCCGTGGCGGGCCGCTGCGGCCAGACCGCTGACAATGGTGATGGGAGTCGAAATAACCAGGGCGCACGGACAGGCAATGACCAGCAGAACCAGCGCCCGGTATATCCAATCGTGCCAGCCTCCACCAAGCAGAAGCGGCGGCACAAGGGCCACTGCTAAGGCGAAGGCAAACACTGCTGGCGTGTAGACCTTGGCGAACTGATCGACGAAGCGCTGGGTTGGCGCACGTGCGCCTTGAGCTTCTTCGACCGCATGAATGATACGTGCTAGGGTCGAATGCGTGGATTCCGCAGTGACCCGGAATTCAAATGAGCCAGATTCGTTGATTGTCCCGGCGAACACACTGTCGCCAGTCGATTTCTCAACCGGCAAGCTCTCGCCAGTAATGGGAGCTTGGTTGATGCTCGACCGCCCAGCCGTCACCACGCCATCGAGGGCGACGCGCTCACCCGGTTTGACCCGCACGATTTGGCCGATGGCAACAGCCTTGGCCGGCATATCTGCCCATTTGCCGTCCGCCTGCTGCACTGTTGCCAGCTCAGGCGTGAGCTGCACCAAACTGCGGATGGCATTGCGTGCCCGATCAAGCGACTTCGCTTCGATCAACTCGGCAAGAGTGAACAGAACCATGACCATTGCCGCTTCCGGCCACTGCCGCAGCAATACCGCACCAGTCACGGCAATGCTCATAAGGGCATTGATATTGAGATTGCCGTGGCGCAATGCGATCCAGCCCTTTTGATAAGTGCCCATGCCGCTGATGATGATGGCAACAAGTGCCAGGAGTGCTGCCAACCATTCTGGCAAGCCAATCCAATGGATGGTTTCCGCACCCAGAGCGGCCACGCCGGCCAGTGCCAACGGCCACCAAGGGCTTACCGACCGCCTCGGTGGCGCGCCGCCTTGGCTGCTTGTCTCCATCGGCTCGGTACTCATGCCCAAGTCGCGGATGGCCGCCTCAACGGCGGGTAGCGTGTCGTTCCGATGAACAACGGTCAGCACTCGCTGCATGAGGTTGAATTCCAGCCCTTGCACTGCGGCCATGCCACCCAGCTTATTGCGGATCAACGCTTCCTCGGTTGGGCAATCCATCTGGGCAACGCGTAGACGAGTGAGTGTGCAGCCGGCCGGAATATTGGCCGAGATTGGACGCGTGTCGTCTGATGGCATCGCTTGTAACGGATCGGCAGCGCAGCACTCATGACCATGGCCGTGCGAATGCCCACGATCGTGATGAGAGTGCAAATCGTCGTGAGCGTGGGAATGGTCGTGGCCGCAAGTGTGGTGAGCATGGGTAGTTTTTACGGGGCGATAGAGCATGGCGCGTTCCAATCGTCTGAATATTGCGCATTTCACACCCTGAAGTTACTATAGGGTCAAGCGTTTTGGAGCCTCCC
Source organism: Gammaproteobacteria bacterium (assembly GCA_016195665.1). NCBI lineage: Bacteria > Pseudomonadati > Pseudomonadota > Gammaproteobacteria > Gammaproteobacteria bacterium. The sequence goes on from JACPZD010000005.1 coordinate 89,901, forward strand.
CATGAAAATCGGTGAACTTGCCCTGGTGGCGCAGTGCACGGTGGAAACCGTGCGTTACTACGAAAAGGAAGGGTTGCTGCCCGCACCAGCACGGACGGCAGCCAACTACCGTAGCTATGGCGATTACCACGTCGAGCGTCTCCGCTTCATTCGCAGCTGTCGTGCTTTGGATATGACGCATGAGGAAATCCGTGCGCTGCTGGGTCTGATGGACCAGCCTGCCGGTGATTGTGGCGGCGTCAATCAACTATTGGATGAGCACATCGCCCACGTTGATGTGCGTATCGCTGAGCTGTCCCAGCTCAAGCAGCAGCTCAGCGAGTTGCGTCAGTGCTGTCAAAGAGAGCAAGCCGTGGATGCATGCGGCATCTTGCAGGGGCTAGCATCAATGAAAACAGAACCACGGCATAAACGGCATACCCATGTCGGGTGAACAAGGCTTAGCGTACGATTTTTTCTGTTTCGTGAGCTGCCCCCAAAACGCGCGCAGCGTGCGTTCGAGCTGGGTTCAGGTAGCGCTGATTAGGTAGGAAACGTCAGCGTGACAGCCGTGCCGCGATCAGGCGACAACAACCGAGGCCGTAAGCGGGCCGCGCACCCGATCACGAGATTGCTGCGCTGTCTGGTGGTGGAAATGGATTCCGTCCCCGGCAGCTTCGCTGACCAGAGGTACCGGATCGCTCCGAGTCGGCGGCCGCTAATTCCTGGCTAATTCTCGATTGCTATCTTTCCCGTCACGCGAGTGTCCGCGTGACCTGAAATTATCGTGAACCCCAGGAGAATCAAAATTAAAATGCTTACGCGCGAAGACGCATTGCACATGCTGAACAAAGTGCCGGAAGTCACGCTTTACTTCTGGATCATCAAGATCATGGCCACCACTGTCGGCGAAACCGGGGCCGACTTCCTCAGCTTCAACCTGAAATTCGGGCTGACCGGGACATCCGTCGTCATGGCCTTCCTGCTGTCGGTTTCCCTGCTTATGCAGCTGCGGGCCAAGAAATACGTCCCGTGGCTATACTGGGTTAACGTCGTGCTGATCAGCATCGTCGGCACCCTCGTCACCAACAACCTGGTGGATAACTTCGGCGTCGCACTGGAAACAGCCACGGCGGTATTCGGCCTGGCCCTGCTGGCGACGTTCGCCCTCTGGTACGCCAGCGAGAAAACGCTGTCGATCCACTCCATCTTCACGACCAAGCGCGAGCTGTTCTACTGGGCGGCCATCCTGTTCACGTTTGCCCTGGGCACCGCGGCGGGAGACCTCGTCGCCGAGAGCATGAAACTCGGCTACGCCCATTCGGCCCTCGTGTTTGGCGCGATGATCGCCGCCGTCACTGTGGCTTATTCCGGGCTCAAGGCCAATGCCGTCCTGGCTTTCTGGTTCGCCTACGTGCTGACGCGTCCCCTGGGCGCCTCCTGTGGCGATTGGCTGTCCCAGCCGATCAAGAACGGCGGGTTGGGGATGGGCACCGTGACGACGAGCCTGATGTTTCTCGCGACCATTCTCAGCCTGGTTGTTTTTCTGAGTGTGACCCGCAGGGACGTGATGCCCCGGACAGCTTGAGCATGCCGGGGTTCGCACTTCCGGCGTTTGGCAGCGCCTGGCCCATCCTTGGCGAAGAGCGCCGCTTCGTTGCGCCGGTGGTATGCTGCCTGCAACGCCCTTACCGGTGCATATTTTCCGGGTTGATTGAGAAAGGCTGGGTGAGACAATGAACGCAAGTGAACATGGATTTCGTATGAAAAACACGACTAAAGAGACATTGAGCAAGGTTCCGGAGGTCACGCTGATTTTCTGGATCATCAAGATCGCGGCCACCACCCTGGGAGAAACGGGCGGTGATGCCGTCTCGATGTCGATGAACCTCGGCTATCTAGTCGGCACGGGGATATTCGCGGTGATTTTTCTCCTGGCCGTGGCTGCTCAGATCAGGGCGAAGCGCTTTCATCCGCTTCTGTATTGGACGACCATCATCGCCACCACCACCGTCGGTACGACGCTGGCGGACTTCGCCGACCGCTCCCTTGGGATTGGCTACATGGGCGGAGCGACCCTGCTGTTCGTGCTGCTGATGGCATCCCTGGCGATCTGGTACAAGACGCTGGGTTCCGTCTCGGTGGATAGCGTCGGATCGCCGAAATCGGAAATGTTCTACTGGGTGACCATCATGTTTTCCCAGACCCTCGGCACTGCGTTGGGCGACTGGACAGCTGACACGGCTGGGCTCGGCTACGGGGGAGGCGCCATCGTGTTCGGCGCCTTGCTGTTGATCGTCGTCTCTGCTTACCTTTGGACCCGGATTTCCCACACGGTGTTGTTCTGGGCGGCCTTCATCCTGACCCGTCCGCTGGGCGCGGTGGTGGGGGATTTTCTGGACAAGCCCATCGCATCCGGTGGGCTGGCCTTGAGCCGCTATACCGCATCGGCGGTGCTGCTGGCATTCATCCTTCTGTGCATCGCTCTGTTCCGGCAGCGGCCGGCCCGGCATGAGCCTCGACGTTCAAGTAATAATGTCTCGCTGGGTAGTGAATGAAGGGTGAGGAGACGGGACGATGCGCATCCTGCTGGTCGAAGACGACCCGATGATCGGTGAGGCGGTGTCAATGGCCCTCAAGGATGCCGCCTACGCCGTGGACTGGGTGACGGACGGCGCTGCCGCCGACAACGCATTGCGTCACGGCGAGCATCAGGCCGTCTTGCTCGACTTGGGCCTGCCCAAACGCGATGGACTGGAAGTGCTGCGGCGGCTGCGGCAAGAGGGCAACGCGGCGCCGGTCATCGTCATTACCGCCCGCGACGGCGTGGATGACAGGATCAAAGGGCTTGATTTCGGGGCCGACGACTATCTGGTGAAGCCGTTCGATGTCAACGAATTGCTGGCTCGTCTCCGGGCGGTCATCCGCCGCCAGGGCGGACAGGCCGCGCCGGTATTGACCAACGGCAAGATCAGCCTCGACCCGGCAACAAGGGAGGCTCGCTGCGGCGATGTCGTGGAACTGCTCAGCGCGCGGGAGTTCGCCTTGTTGCATGCGCTGCTCTTGCGCCCGGGCGCGATCCTCACTCGCGCTGAGCTGGAGGAGCGGATTTACGGCTGGAATGAGGAGGTGGAGAGCAACGCCGTGGATTTCCTGATCCACGGCGTGCGCAGGAAACTCGGCGCCGATGTCATCAAGAACGTGCGCGGTGCGGGCTGGATGGTGGCGCGGCAAGATACGGCGGAGAAATAACAATGAAACATGGAATGTTGCCGCTGGTACTGATCATGGCGGGGCTGGCGGGCTGCGCGAGCTACACGCCAAAATCTCTGCCGGAGCGCGCGAACCCAGCGCCATCGGTTGCCGCCATCGAAGTGGCGCCGGAGCGATTGCCCTTTCGCGACCTGTCTTCGCATCGCTTCAATACCGCCGATGGTCTGGACATGACCGAGGTGGCCATGCTGGCGGTGGCCAACAATCCGCAGCTCAAGGTGACTCGCGACGAGGCCGGCATCGCACGCGCCCAGGCCTTTGCCGCAGGGCTTTTACCCGACCCGCAAATGAGTTTCAGCAGTGATTTCCCGACCAACGGGACATCCGGCAATACCAGCGCCTTCCTTCTGGGACTGAACTACGATGTGAGGGCATTGCTCACGCATTCTGCCGTCAAGAATGCAGCGCAGGCGGCAGAGCGGCAGACCGATCTCAACCTGCTGTGGCAGGAATGGCAGGTGGTTGGACAGGCGCGCCTGCTGTTCGCACGCAGTCTGGGCCAGCAACAACTTCTGACTGTGCTGAAAAAAGAACGCGCCCTTGTGTTTTCCCGCTACCAACGCACGCAAGCGGCTTTGGTCCAGGGCAACTTCACTCTGGACGCGGCCAATGTCGATCTCGCCACGCTGCAAACGCTTGATACCGGCATCAACGATCTTTCGCGCCAGATCAGCAGCAATCTACACGGCCTGAACGCGCTCCTCGGCCTCGCACCGAATGTCCACCTGCACCTCATCGGCGATGCTCAGCTGCCGACCCTTGATGAAGCCAGGATAAGTTCGGACATTGAGAAAATCGGCGAGCGGCGTCCCGACCTGCTCGCCCTCCAGGCGGGTTACGAAAGCCAGGAGCAACGCTTCCGGCAGGCAGTGCTGGCGCAGTTCCCCGCGCTCAACATCGGCCTGACCCGCGCGCGGGATACTTCCGGCCTTTATACCCAGGGTTTCGGCATTACCCTCAGCTTGCCCATCTTCAATCGCAACCGGGGCAATGTCGCCATCGAAAAGGCCACGCGTCAGCGCCTTCATGACGAGTACCAAATGCGAATCAACAGTGCCGCTGCCGATATCGCCCGTATTCTGCAAGACCAGAAACTGCTCGAAAAGCAGCTGCAAAACGTGGCGTTCGGCGTGGATGTGCTTGCCCATGCCGCAGACAATGCCCAGGCCGCTTTCGATGCGGGCAACATCGACATGCTGGCATATACCAATCTGCGCACCGCCTTGCTGGCCAAGCAGGCAGAGGCGATAACGCTTAAGCAGACCCTGCTGGAACAGCGCGTGGCTCTGTTGACGTTAATCGGCGGCGAACTTCCCGTCCGGAACAAGTAAGGGCACACCATGAAAGAAAAATTGTTGGCGATGATGCTGGCCATCGTGATGAATCTGCCCCTGGCGGCATCGGCTGCGACTGCCGTTGATGAGCCGAGCGTGCTGGTCAAAACCGAGGCGTTGCGCAAGCAAATGGTGTCCGAAACCCTCACCGTCTATGGAACGGTGATGCCCGCCACCGGCGCGGCTGAGAACGTGAGTTTTCCGCGCCCGGTGCAGGTCGCCCGTCTGCTGGTGGCGCCGGGGCAGGTGGTGAGGCGTGGCGAACCCTTGCTGGAACTGTCCACCGAGGCGACTGCGGCAGCGGCTTATCGTCAGGCCGAATCGGCGGAGACTTTCGCGCAGGGCGAACTCAAGCGCATGGAGGATCTGGCAGCCCAGCAACTGGCTACCCACTCCCAGGTTGCCGCGGCCCGCAAGGCTTTACAGGATGCGCAGTCTGCCCTGGCGGCCCAGCAGAAACTGGGTGCCGGACTCAACAATCAGACCGTGAAAGCACCCTTTGATGCGTTGGTGGCGGCTATCAGCGTACAGCAAGGAGACCGAATCCAGCCCGGCGCAACGGTAATGCAACTGGCGCGATCGGGCGCGCTGCGTGCGCTGCTGGGCGTCGAGCCTGAAGATGCGGGCCGGGTGCGGGTAGGGATGCCGATACGGCTGTCCTCAGTATTCAGTAGCGGGGAAACCGTGAATGCCACGGTGTCACAGGTCTTCGGCGCAATCAATCCCCAGACGCGCCTGGTGGACGTGGCGACACGGCTTGCGGGCCCAACCAGGGGACTGCTGCCGGGCATGCAGGTGCGCGGGCTTATCGACCTCGGTGGCCAGGAAAGCTGGGTCGTGTCACGTTCTGCCGTGCTGCAGGATGGGCGGGGCGCCTATCTGTACCAGGTGAGCGATGGGCACGCCAAACGCGTTGACGTTACGGTCGGCGTGGAAAGCGGCGGTATCGTTGCGGTGTCGGGCAAGCTGGATGAGCGCCTCAAGGTAGTGGTGCTCGGCAACTACGAGTTGAAGGATGGCATGGTCGTGCGGGAGAAGGCACGATGAATTTTTCTGCCTGGATGGCGCATCGCCGATCCATTCTGTTTTTCCTGTTCATGCTGGCCGCAGCGGGCCTGGTCGCCGCCTTCAAGCTGCCGGTAACGCTCTTTCCCAACGTCGATTTTCCACGCGTGCTGGTTTCCCTGGACGCCGGCGACCGCCCTGCGGAACAGATGGAGGTGCAGGTAACCATGCCGGTGGAAGAAGCGATCCGGCGTGTTCCGGGCGTTCAGAATGTGCGCTCCACGACCAGCCGGGGCTCTGCCGAAATATCGGTTAACTTTGCCTGGGGGACGGACATGCCGCTTGCCGCTTCCCTGGTCAGCCAGGCGGCGGCGCAGATTCTGCCGCAACTGCCGGCCGGCACGCAGATCGCCACCAAGCGGATGGATCCGACGGTGTTCCCCATTCTCGCCTACAGCATCACTTCGGACGTCCACTCGCTGACTGCGCTTCATGATCTGGCCCAGTATCAGCTGCGTCCCCTGCTTTCCGGGGTGGAGGGGGTGGCGCGGATTCAAGTCGTAGGCGGCGCGATCGAGGAATATCACGTCATCGTCGATCCCGCGCGCCTGCAGGCATACGGCCTGGCCATGGGCGATGTGTCGCGCGCATTGGCGGCGGCCAACGTGGTCACTGCGGTAGGCCGGTTGGAGGATCATTACAAGCTTTATCTGGGCATCGCCGATACGCGCCTGAAGAGCCTGGACGATATCCGCCAGACCGTGCTCAAGACCGGTGCCAACGGCCTGGTGCGCCTGGAGGATGTGGCAGGCGTGGTGCGCAGCACCGTGCCGCAATGGATACGCGTGAATGCCGACGGCCACGACGCGGTTTTGCTGCAGGTTTATCAGCAGCCTGGCAGCAACAGCGTGCAAATAGCCCGCAGCATCAAGGCCAAGCTCGACGCCTACAGCACCCGGTTACCCAGGAACGTGAAGATTGCCAATTGGTACGATCAAAGCCAGCTGGTCATTGCATCCGCCGCAAGCGTGCGCGACGCCATCATGATCGGCATAGGACTGGCTGCGCTGGTCTTGCTGGCTTTTCTGCGCAACCTCAAGATCACCCTCATCGCCATCATCGTGGTGCCCGCCGTGCTCTCCGCCACGGTGGTGCTGCTCACGGCCCTGCACATGAGCTTCAATATCATGACCCTGGGCGGGATGGCCGCCGCGGTGGGGCTCATCATCGATGATGCCATCGTCATGATCGAGCACATCGTGCGGCGCCTGCGTGGCGCCGCGGATCACCATGGCCGGGTACTCGATGCCGCACGGGAATTCCTGCGCCCATTGACCGGCTCGTCTGCTTCCACGGTAATCATCTTCATCCCGCTCGCTTTTCTGGAGGGGGTGACCGGCGCGTTCTTCAAGGCGCTATCGCTCACCATGGCGGCCGGGCTGATCATTTCGTTCATGGTCACCTGGCTGGCGGTCCCCATTCTGGCCGACCATCTGCTCAACGAAAAGGACGCCAAACAGAAGGAAGGCGGCCGCCTGACCGAGTGGATGCACGGGAAATACGACTGGATCATGCGCCGCATCCTCGCCCGGCCGATGCTGATACTGGTTGGGATCATGCCGTTGATGGCGCTGGGCTGGGTCGCCTTTCACCAGGTTGGCTCCGGCTTCATGCCATCCATGGACGAGGGCGGCTTCATTCTGGATTACCGTTCCGAACCCGGCACCTCGCTCGCCGAAACCGATCGCCTGCTGCGGCAGGTGGAGAGCATCATCCGCGCCAATCCCAATGTGGACACCTATTCCCGCCGCACCGGCACGCAGTTGGGCGGCATTCTTACCGAAGCCAACGAGGGGGATTTCTTTATCCGTCTCAAGCCCGAGCCGCGCGCCCCGATCGACGAAGTGATGAGTCAGATTCGTATCCAGGTCGAGCAGCAGGTTTCTGGCCTCAATATCGAGATGGCGCAGTTGATGGAAGACCTCATCGGCGATCTGACCGCCGTACCGCAGCCGATCCAGATCAAGATATTTTCCGACGATACCGCCTTGCTCCAGTCCCTGGCGGAGAAAACCGCTGCCGCCATCGCCAGAATCAAGGGCGTGGTTGAAATACGCAACGGTATCAACCCTGCCGGCGACGCCCTCGACATCAAGGTCGACCGTGTCAAGGCTTCTCTGGAAGGCGTCGATCCCGAGGCTGTGACGCGCATGGTGCAGGATGCTCTGGCCGGGCAAGTGACGACCCAGATTCGCAAAGGCGTCAAAATGATCGGCGTGCGCGTCTGGGTTCCTGAGCAGTTGCGGTCGACCGAAAACGATCTGGGCCAGCTTCTCCTGCGTGCGCCGGACGGCCATCTGTTTCCCCTCAAGCGCGTGGCGCGAATTTCAACGATTTCCGGCCAGCCGCAAATCGGGCGTGAGAATTTCAAGCGCATGGTCGCGGTGACGGCACGCATCAGCGGGCGCGACATGGGGTCTACCATTGCTGACGTGAAACAAGTCATGGACGCCCCGAACATGCTCCCCCAAGGCGTCTATTACGAACTCGGCGGCCTTTATCAACAGCAGCAAATCGCCTTCAAGGGGCTGATCGCCGTGTTCGCCGCCGCAGTGGCGTTGGTTTTCCTGTTGCTGCTGTTCCTCTATGAGCGCTTCCAGATCGCACTCTCGATCATGGCCATTCCGCTCCTGTCCATATCCGCGGTGTTTGTTGGCTTGCGGGCCACAGGCATTGAACTCAATATCTCGGCCATGATGGGCATGACCATGATTGTCGGCATCGTTACCGAAGTGGCCATCTTCTACTTCTCCGAATTGCAAAGCCTGCCGGCCGGCATGGTGCGGACCGAGGCATTGATCGTGGCGGGGAAGAACCGCATGCGGCCCATCGCCATGACCACGCTGGCGGCCATTCTCACCCTGCTGCCCCTGGCGCTCGCCATCGGGCAGGGCTCGGCCATGCAACAACCGTTGGCGATCGCCATCATTTCGGGGCTGGTGGTTCAGCTGCCTCTGGTGCTGCTCGCGATGCCGGTGCTATTCAGTCTTCTCGACAAGACAAGGCACGCAAACGGAAGTGCTTGACCCGGGCGGCCTCGACGACGCGGATCAACGCCTGGGGTGTTGGCGCAGCCCATAGCGCAGGGCCGGGCGCGGCCCTGAATGACTCAAGGATGCAGCCATGCCAAATAGTTTTGACGGCCTGAGTGACGCGGAAGTACAGGCGCGCCGCGAAAGAGGCGAGGCCAACCGGGTGTTGGAACCCGTGAGCCGGGCGGGATGGGAGATTGTTCGCGCAAATGTCCTTACCCGCTTCAACGCGCTCCTGGGTTCGCTATTCGTCGTCATCCTAGCGGTGGGGCCATGGCAGGACGCGTTGTTCGGCGGTGTTCTCGTCATCAATTCCCTGATCGGAATCATTCAAGAACTGCGGGCAAAACGGACGCTGGAGCGCCTCGCGCTGCTTAGCCAGTCCGAGGCACGTGTGGTTCGCTCGGGGCGCATCATCGAAGTGCCGGCAACGGAGATCGTCCTGGATGACGTTCTCGATCTGGCCCCCGGCAATCAGATTCTGGTGGACGGCGTCCTGCTTTCAGCCAACAGCCTGGAGGTGGACGAGTCCCTTCTCAGTGGCGAAGCCGAACCAGTGCCCAAACTGGCGGGCGAGACAGTGCTCTCGGGAAGCTTTGCGATTGCCGGGAACGGGCGCTACCGGGCAACACGGGTCGGATCGGCCGCCTACGCCAACAGCCTCGCCAAAGAGGCCAGGCACTTCACCCTGGCGCACTCCGGGCTGCGCGCCGGGATCAACCGGATGCTCCGCTACGTCACATGGGCGATTGTCCCGACAGCCCTGCTCCTTTTTGGGAGTCAGGTCATCGCACAGACGCATCTGGCCGGCGCGCTGCTTTTTTCCGCCGCCGGCGTGGTTGCCATGGTGCCCGAGGGCCTGGTGCTGCTGACCAGCGCGGCGCTCGCCCTGGGGGCGATTCGATTGGCGCGGCGGAAGACGCTCGTCCAGGACCTCCCGGCGACCGAGACCCTGGCGCGAGTCGACGTGATTTGCCTCGACAAGACCGGCACGCTGACCGAGAGGGAGCCCGAGATCGAGCACGTCGAGTTGCTGGCCGCCCATCCCGGCGCGCTAAACGCACTGGCGGCACTCGCGGCAACAGACCCCAATCCGAATGCCACCTTGCGGGCAATCGGACGCACCTATCCCAACGCACGTGGCGTTGTTTCCACCGGCCTGGTGCCGTTCTCGTCGGTGCGCAAATGGAGCGGCGCAACGCTTGACGAACTGGGTGCCTGGGTTATCGGAGCCCCCGAGGTGCTCCTGGCCAATATCCCGGGAAGCGAAACCGCGCGGGCCCGTGCAGAGAACCACGCCCGGGCCGGGCGGCGCGTGCTTCTCCTTGCCAGCACGGACAGTGAACTTGCCCCGGATCGCTTGCCCCCCGATCTTGTTCCGGTCGCACTCGTGCTGCTGGCCGAACGGCTCCGTGCCGACACAGCCGAAACACTGCGGTATTTCGCCGAGCAAGGCATCACGGTAAAAGTGATTTCGGGAGATCATCCCGGCACGGTAAGCCAGGTGGCGATGAAAGTCGGCGTGGCGGACGCCGCCGCGCCTGTAGATGCACGGCAGTTGCCGGAGAATTCGGCGGCGCTCTCCGATCTCGTGGAAACACGCACGGTGTTTAACAGGGCGTCGCCACAAGAGAAGCGGTCGATCATCGCGGCGCTCCAGGCGAGAAACCACGTGGTCGCCATGGTGGGGGATGGCATAAACGACATCCTCGCGCTCAAGCAGGCCGACGTCGGCATTGCCATGGGCGCCGGAACCGGGGCTGCGCGCGCGGTCTCGCAACTTGTCCTGCTCGACAACCGGTTTGCGAACCTTCCCTTTGTCGTCGCCGAGGGCCGCCGCGTGATCGGCAACGTCGAACGGCTGGCTGTGCTGTTCCTGACGAAAACCGTCTATGCCATGCTCCTCGCTTTCGCCGCGGGGATTGCGGATGTCACCTTCCCTTTCCTGCCTCGCCATCTGACCCTGGTCGGTTCTCTCACGATCGGTATTCCGGCCTTCTTCCTCTCTCTCGAATTTAATGCGGAGCGGGCCCGTCCCGGTTTCGTCGAGCGTGTCCTCCGTTTCGCGGTGCCTGCGGGACTCGTCGCAGCGCTTGCCACTTTTGCCGCCTACGCCCTCGTTAACGGCTATCTCGCGGGAAGCGCCAACGAGGCACGCACTGCCGCAACAGTTGTCCTGTTCTCCATAGCTTCGTGGGTACTCGCCATTCTGGTCAGGCCCCTCGGACCGGCTCGCTTGCTTCTTATCGGCGCCATGCTGGCCGCGTTTGCAACGGTTCTGGCCGTGCCGCCGCTACGGGCATTCTTTGCACTGGAACTGTTACCGGCCGGGGCGTGGTTTGCCGTTGCCGGCATTGCCATAGCCGCCGGCGCCGCTTTGCACAGGAGTTCGCAAGCGGCGGCCCGCTCAAGGCCCGAACTGGCGAGGGGCCGGCGCTTTCAGTGGAAGGAGATACTGGCTTGGCTGATCAGCCGGGAAAGTCCGAAATGGTTCCTCGTCTCCGCCGCACTTCTCATTCTCGGCGGCGCCTGGCTGTTCTTCGGAGTATTGGAGGATGTGTTAAGCCACGACCCGCTGGTGGAAGTAGATGTCATCGTCTACGGCCTCCTGCAGAAACTGCGAACCCCGGCAGTGGATAGTCTGATGGTCGCGATCACGGAGCTGGGGGACGTCCAGGTATTGCTGCCGGTGATCTTGGTCGCCTTGGCGTGGTTCATCGCCCATCGCCTCTGGCATACCGCAGGGTATTGGCTCGCTGCAATAGGCGTGGCTGAGGCCCTGGTCAAGGTGCTCAAGCTGACCCTGCATCGGCCGCGGCCCGGTCCGTTCTACGGCGGGGTCGAACAGTTTTCCTTTCCCAGCAGTCACGCCACCTTGAGCATTGTCGTCTACGGGTTTCTGGCATTCCTGCTATGCCGTGGGGAGCAACACCGCCTGCGCAAGGCGTTCGCGCTCGCAACGGCACTACTGATTGCGCTGATCGCTTTCTCCCGGCTGTATCTGGGCGCACACTGGCTGTCCGACGTGCTCGGCGACCTGAGTTTCGGGGTGGCATGGGTCGCGGCGTTGGCCGTGGCCTACGAATATCAATCCTATGAGAAGCTTAAGCCCAGGCGGCTGGCGGCAGTCATGCTTGCGACCCTTGCGATCGCGGGAACCGTCCATATCGCTACAGATCACGCCGTCGATCTTGAGCGCTATGCATACCAGCCCGTACCGGTGGAGAAATGGAGATCGGGCGGCGCGCTAACTCCGCCCTAATTTTCGGGGGGTAGAGTGGTCATCAAGGTGGATGCAAAAAGCGTTTACCGAATTTCGATCAACTCTACAGGAGCATCATCATGCGCAGCAAAAAATCCCTTTTGTTCGGTGTCATCGGCGTGACCGCACTCGGCGCCTCCTTGGCCTTCGCCAGCGTGAACGGCGCCAAGGAAGGGCAGGAGAACGACGCGGCCTTGCTATCCCAGGCCAAGATCAGCCTGACCCAGGCGATCGCGGCGGCCGAGCAACACATCCAGGGCAAGGCCGTCCGCGCCGAGCTGGAAGACGAAAACGGCACCCTCGTCTATGGCGTGGAAGTGACGCGCGGCACACAGACCACGGACATCAAGGTGGACATCAACGACGGCAAGATTCTTTCCGCCCAGGCGGATCAGGCCGACCATGAAGCGGAAGGCCGTGAAGGTCAGGAACAGGGCGAAGACTGATCCAGCCCCGGCTTCACGGGCTTTATTGTTGTGTAACGGGGGCGGCGCTTGCCGCCTGCTCCCAAACCAAACCGGAGAGGTAGATGAATACAGATACGATTCGCAACACAGCATCAAAAACCGCATGGCGACCGTGCTCGGCCTGGTCCTGGCGATGGCCGCCGCCCATGCGTCCGCCTACACGGGCCAGAAATTTGCAGGAGAGGCTAAAGTCAGCATGGAACAGGCCCGGACGATTGCCCTCAAGGCCCATCCCGGCAAAATTACCGACGAGGAACTGGAGCCGGAAAAAGGCGGCAGCGGCCTGCGCTATTCCTTCGACATTCAACGTGGCAAGGTCACGCAGGAAGTTGGCGTGGACGCAAGGACCGGCCAAGTACTGGAAAATGCCCCGGAAGGACCCAATGCGGATTAACCCCCGGCAAGACGCATCGCGGATTGTATTGGGTACTGCATTGAACTAAACTGGAAAAGCTGACATCGCCCAGGTTTCAAGGGCGATCAAGGCGAATTCACCAACTTTTGAAAGGAGATTCAAATGAACAAGCTATTGCCCGCTCTCGTCGCTGCCGCGTTTGCCACGGTGACGGTCTCCGCTTTCGCAGCGGACGCCGCTGCGCCCGCGGAGGCGCCAAAGGCCGAAGCCGCTAAACCCGCCAAACCTGTGGAAAAGATGGTTAAGAAGCACAGGAAAGAATCGAAGAAGGCCGAAATGAAGGAAGAAAAGGCCGAAAACAAGAAGGAAGAAATGCACGAGACCAAGAAACAGGAAATGAAGGAAGAAATGAAGAAATAGCAGGGCAGGCAGGGACGCGCTGGACATTGCTTCGGCAAGCCAGCGCGACACCCGAAAATCGATTGCTTGTGCAGGTCCTTGCCAATGGAGATTCGCAAGGGTTTCTCCATGGTCTCGCAGAAGGCAGGCGCGAGGCCCCCGTGACAGGGATGCGCGGGGAAAACCCAATTCCGGGAGATTGCCGGGAACGGCGTGTTCCTTTCGAACCTTAATGCCACCCTCATTCAATTAGGGAGAGAACAATGCTGGTCGAAATACACAAGCTGAAGCTCAACCTTGGCGCCCATGCGATATTGCGGGACGTCAATCTGACTTTGGAAAAAGGTCAGATCTATGGCCTGCTCGGACCCAACGGCGCGGGCAAAAGCACCACCATTTCCGTCGTCACCGGGCTGCGGGCGCCTTCGTCCGGCTCGGTCAGGGTGCTGGGTCTCGATCCTGTTGCCGATGCGCTCCAACTGCACCGCCGGATTGGCGTGCTGGCGGAGCAGGCGGGATTCTATGACTGGATGAGCGCCGGGGAATACCTGCGCTGGGTCGCCAGCCTCTATCAAATGACGCCAGACAACGCCGAAATCGCCCGTCTGCTGGGCCAGGTTGGCCTGGAGGGCGAAAGTCCGGCGCCGATCGAGACCTATTCCCGCGGCATGCGGCAGCGGCTCGGTCTGGCCCGCGCGCTCATCAATCAGCCTGAACTGCTGATCCTGGACGAGCCCACCAACGGCCTGGATCCGCGCGGGCGCCGGGAAATCCACGACGTGCTGCTCGACTTGAGCGCGAACCACGGCGTGGGCATCCTGCTGTGCACGCACCTGCTCGACGATGTGGATCGGCTGTGCATCCGCATCGGCATCATCGCCGAAGGGCAGACTCTGCTGGAAGGTTCCATTGCCGACCTGCTGTCGTCGCAGCGCGCAGCGGTGCGCTATCGGCTGCGGATGGAGCCCGGCGAGTCGGCCGAGCGGCTTCCCGCCGACATCACCTTGCTGGCCCGCGCGGGCGACTGGTGGCATGTGGAAATCGCAAGCCACATCGAACCTGCCGGCGCATGGCGCAAGTTGCTGGACGCCGGCCTGCGCATCGATGAAATCCACCGCGAGGGCGGCGGACTCGAGGAACTCTATATGGCGGTGACCGAAGCGAAGGAGGCAGCCTGATGAACCCGATCACCCTGATCGCGCGCAAGGAAGGCGGAGAGTTGCTTCAGAGCGGGCGCGGCCTCGCCTGGCTGCTGGCGCTCTCCGTCATCATGTCGGTGCTGAGCCTGCTGCTGGTGAGCAACACCGAATTGAGTTTGCTGGACAACGCGCAAGTGGTCTACATGGTGATGGGCACTGTCACCGCCCTGGGTGCGCTCCTCGCCGTGGTGCTCGGCAGCGACACCGTGGCCGGCGAGCGGGAGCGCGGCAGCCTGATGCCGCTGCTGCTGACGCCGGTCAACCCGTCCCAGATCGTGTTCGGCAAGATGGGCGGCCAGGTCGCGGGGTGGGTCGTCATGTACCTGCTCAGCCTGCCCTATGTGTGGGCGGTCGGGTCGAGCGGCCAGAACCTCGCCCAGGCAGTGGTCTATCTGGCCCTGTTCGGCACGCCGGTGGTGCTGGGCTTCGGTTTTCTCGGCATCGCCTTGTCGGCGCGCCTGCGCAGCGTGCGTTCCGCCCTGGTCACCTCGCTCATCGCGCTGATGCTGCTCGCCAGCCCCCTGCTGCTGGGGCCGAGCCTGCGGCAAAGCACCATCGGCAAGCTGTTCGACGCGGTGAATCCGTTCTCGGCGGCCGTGAACACGTTCGACAGCGTGGTGATCGATTCGCAGCCGCTGGCGATGCAGCTCACCCGTCTCGGCGTCACCCTGGTCTGGCTGGTGTTGACGGCGGCTTTCGCCATTCGCAGCGTGCGCAAGATGGAAATATGAAGGGGATCCGACCCTGAAAAGAACCGTCATCCGCGTGCTGCTGGGGCTATCGCTGCTGGGCTTGAGCCCTGCCTGGGCAGCCGATTCCCTGAACATCTCGCTGGCGCCGGACCCGGCCAATCCGCCTTCGCCGCAGATGGGCGACTGGCTCAAGTTCCGCAGCACGATCAGCAACCCGGGCGGTCAGCCGGCCCATGGCATCGTGGCATGGATCAGTCTGGTGCAGGTGGATCCGGGACACGAGCAGCCGGTGGATTTGGAGGATTGGAGCGCGCACAAGGCGGTGACCCAGGCCGTCCTGCAACCGGGGCAGCAGGTCAAGGTCGAGTGGCCCATGCGCCTCATCCAGGCCGGTTCCTACCGGGTGGTGATCAGCGCAGTGGATCGGGAAACGGGGCGCGTGATGACCAGCCCGTTCGTGGATTTCCAGGTGCGGCGCAAGCCCGTGGTGGAATCCGCGCGCATCCTGCCGGTCGCTCTCGGCGTCCCCGCGCTGGTTCTGGGCGTCATGGGTTGGCGCCGCTTCGGCCGCCGGCGCGCCTGAGCAAAGCTCGTCGCATTTCGGGAGAAATGCCGGTGTATGAGAAGATAGTTCAGATGAGAACCGTCTTCCATGAACTGAAGTAAAAGGCGTCCTTGTGGACTTGCTGATCCGCGGCACGCGCGGGAAGCCCGGGAATGCCGCCAGGCAAAACACACTTGGCGTGGTCATGGCACCGGAGCCCCCTACATGACGCACTCGCTGCAAAGGCATCTGTCATTGATGCTGGGGGCTGCCGTCGTGCTCTCTGGCTTTGTCGCCGGCCTGGCGTCGTTCATTCTCGCCTACGGCGAAGCGAAGGAATTCCAGGACGACATGCTGCGCCAGATCGCGGTGCTGAACGGAAAGGGCGCCATGGGGTACGGGCGGCCGCAAGAAACGGACATCGCCATGGACGACCAGGAGTCCCGCATCCTGATCATTCAACTGCCACCCAACCCCCGTCCGGATTGGCTTCCCGCCGGTCTGCGGCCTGGGTTTCACACTCTGGACAGCAGTCTCGGGCGGCTTCGGGTATTCATTCATGATACCCCTGTGGGAAAGCGTACCGTCGTCGCACAACCGACTGATGCACCCGACGAGATCGCGACCAACAGCGCCCTGCGCACCCTTATCCCCCTGCTGCTTCTGCTGCCCGTGCTGGCTTGGCTGATTGTGCGTATTGTTCGACGGGAGTTCGCTCCAATCTCCAGGCTGTCCAAGAACCTGGACAGCCAGGCGGCGGATCGGCCCAGCCCGGTTCCTGACGCGGGCCTTGCGGATGAAATCACCCCCTTCGTGCACGCCATCAACCGGCTGCTGGACAGGATGAATCAATTGATGGCCCGACAGAGGCGCTTCATCGCCGACGCGGCCCACGAACTGCGCAGCCCGCTCACCGCCTTGTCGGTGCAGGCCGAAAACCTGCTGCAGGCCGACTCGCTGGAAGCGGTGAAAGAACGGGTCGGGCCGCTGCAAGCCGGCATCGAACGAGCGCGGCAACTCACCGAGCAGCTCCTGAGCTTGGCCCGGGCCCAAGCAGGGACGGCCGAGGAAGCCGTTATCGATATCCCGGCTATGGTGCGCGAACTGATCGGGGAATTCCTGCCTCGGGCCGAGGCAAAGAAGATCGACCTCGGGCTTGATGAACGCGCGCGCTTTTCGCTGCGCGCATCGCCGCAGTCGCTGCGCCTGATACTAGGCAACGCCTTGGACAATGCCCTGAAATACACGCCGGCCGGCGGCGAGGTGACAGTCCGGCTTCTGGCCGAAGGCGAAACCGCGGTAGTTGAAATCGTCGACAATGGGCCGGGGATTCCGTCCGAGGAGCGCGAACGCGTCTTCGACGCCTTCTATCGCATGCCCGGCTCCACCGTGACGGGCAGCGGCCTCGGCCTGGCCATCGCCAGGGAAACCGCATCCCGCCTGGGCGGGGTTGTGATGCTGCGCGAACGTGAGCGCGGTCCGGGGCTCGTCTTCAGTTATCGCCAGAGACGGGAACCCTGATCGGCGCCCTCGTTGCATCCTGGGGTATCTCGCGGTGATTGATAGGAAACGTCAGCGTAACGGCCGTGCCACGATCAGGTTCACTTTGGATCGAGACGGTCCCACCATGCAACCGCATGATCGACTGGACGATGGCAAGACCGAGACCGGTGCCTTGCCCCAGCCGGGGGCGCGCCCCGTCGGTGCGGTAAAAACGATCAAGGACATGCGGCAGGTCTTCGGGGGCAATCCCATGCCCCGTATCGGTGACAACAATCTCGGTCGCGTGATCAGGTATCGCTTTTGCGTCGACCACAACGCTTCCACCGCTTGGGGTATGGCGCAATGCATTCGCGACAAGATTGCTGAGCGCGCGCCGCAAGAGAGCGGAATCCGCGATGACGCTGCCGGCACAGTGATTGACCAGCGCGACGCCCAACTCGTCGGCCATCGCCTGGTAATAGGCGAAAACCGCCGCCGTTGCCTGCTCGATGTCCAGTGATCGCTTATCGAGTTGCGCATCCGGCTGTTCGCTGCGGGCGAGAAACAACAGGGCATCCACCATATGCGAGAGCCGGTCGTATTCGTCCGCCGCCGATTCGATGCAGGCCCGGTAATCCGAGACCGGCCGGTCCTTCGACAGCGTGATCTCCGCCTCGCCCCGAAGGATATGGAGCGGCGTGCGAAGTTCATGGGCGATGTCGGCCGAGAAACGCGAAATGCGGGCGAAGGACTCCTCGAGGCGCGACAGAAGGCGATCGAAGTTCTTCGCCAGCGGCTTCAACTCCGTGGGCCAGGCTTCCTCGCCGATGCGGCGGTGCAGCTGTCCCGCGCCGAGTTCATCGACGATCGTGGTGAGCCGGGAAACGGGCTGCAACCCGCGGCGGGCAAGCAGGTAGCCCGCGGCCAGTGCGATCGCCAGGGCAGCGGAGACGGCCAGCAGCAGAACACGCCGGTAGCTCGCCAGAAATTGTTCCTCTTTTGTCAAATTCATCGCCGCGTTCACGGTGAAGCGCGAACCAAGCTCGAAGCTGCCGGACATGACGCGGTAGGTTTGCCCGTCGGGCGCGAACCAGCTCAAACTCTCGCCATTCCCCTGGATGCGGGCGGCCGCGAACGGTCCGCCATCATCAAACAGGCGGCTGGACACCGGGCTTTCCGCGATGATGCCTGCATGCGCATTCCGCACGCGGATATAGATGCCGGGAAGCGTTTCCGATTCGTGTTGAACTTCTTCTCGCAACGCCGCAAGGTTGTCGGGATGGAGCAGCAGAACCGCGCGCACCTCGGCGATCTTGCCCGCCAAGAGCCGGTCGTCCTCCTGGTGAAGCCGCTGGGTGAGCACCCAATACAGCACGCTGCCGGCGGAAGCAATCAGTACCACGCTGAGCAGGGCATACCAGAGGGTCAGGCGGGCGGCGATGGACCCGGACTCTCCCATGAGACTGCTGGGCTCAGTCCCGTTCTTCGAGGACATAGCCCACTCCTCGTAAGGTATGAATCAGTTTCCGGTCGCAGGGATCGTCCACCTTCCGTCGCAGGCGGCGCACGGCGACATCGACCACGTTGCTGTCCCCATCGAAATTCATGTCCCAGACCTGCTCGGCGAGCCGCGTCCGGGTCACCACCTCGCCCGGATGCCGGAGCAGGTATTCCAGCAGCCGGTATTCCTGAGGTGCGAGGTCGAGCAGCTTTCCCGCCCGGGATGCCTTGTGCCGCAACAAATCCATATCGAGATCGCCGAGGCGAAGTACATCTATTTGACGCGCCGGCGCCCGCCTCAGGATGTTGCGCACGCGGGCATTCAGCTCGGAAAAGGCAAAAGGCTTGACCAAATAGTCGTCGGCGCCCAGATCGAGACCCTTCACCCGGTGGGCGACGGCATCCAGGGCGGTGAGGAGAATCACGGGCTGGTGCGGACGCTGTGTCCGGATATCCTGAAGCACCCGCCAACCGTCCTGCCTGGGCAGCATGACGTCGAGCACAATTACGTCATACTCCCCGGTAAGCGACAGGTGAAGCCCATCCACTCCATCGGCGGCGACATCGGCCGCGAAGCCTTCCTCGGTGAATCCCCGTTTGACGAAGGCAGCCGTCTTGGGCTCGTCTTCAACGATCAAGATTTTCATTGTTTGTCCCTTGCCAGTAGTGTCCGGTTAATTTAGCAATTCATTCGCCGAAGCCAAGCATTGGCGCGGGTTATAGGGCAATTTATGTTGGTGTCGATTTGAAATCAGTTTACCCCTATTCCGGTTCGAGTAACCTCCAGAGGTCGATACCTCTGGAGGTGAGCTATAAACTTGGGCAAGACGTTGTTCGCGCAACTCATGGAATTTGCGCCGTGGACCCGCTTTACGCGCATCGTGGCCCGTTATGGCGGCGATTCCAGAGTGCGCAGCCTGGGTTGCACCGGGCAATTCCGCGCCATGGCCTTCGCACAACTGACTTACCGCGAGAGTCTGCGCGATATCGAAACCTGTTTGCTGGCCAATCAGACGAAGTTGTATGGGATGGGCTTTCGCACGCC
The DNA here is from genome assembly GCA_016195665.1 of Gammaproteobacteria bacterium. Lineage (NCBI taxonomy): Bacteria > Pseudomonadati > Pseudomonadota > Gammaproteobacteria > Gammaproteobacteria bacterium. The sequence goes on from JACPZD010000005.1 coordinate 109,529, forward strand.
GGTCAGGCGTTCGACGCTGGCCGACGCCAACGAGGGGCGCGACTGGCGCATCTGGGCAGATCTGGCAGCCTTGCTCATCTGGCGTGCACGCAAGCTGTATTGCAACGAGAGTTTCGGTATCGAACTGGACAACACTGTCTACGCCCTGGATGCGACGACCATAGGCTGGTGCCTGTCGTTGTTTCCATGAAGGAGCACATGGAAGCGAGGGAGCGATAGCGGACGAGCGGTGTGCGACGCCCCCCGCGTAGCCGTAGGGCCGGATGTTTTGTCGGAGTCCGCGCGGTAGCACGGGTGGAGACAAAATAGGAGGCAACCGGCACGGCGTAGAGTCACTGTGGGCGCCATGTCGCGCAACGAAGTGTAGCGACGTGGCGGACGCAGGACGAACGCGGGCCGCCGGAGGCAATACTCGTCGCCAATTTTTCGCTCCCGAAATCGGATGGATCCATTTCGGGTTTCGCGA
>JACPZD010000006.1 GCA_016195665.1 Gammaproteobacteria bacterium
GCCAATTGCTTACTGCATTGCGCAGCTATTTTCCTTTCTATAACCACAGTAGAATGCACTCATCTTTAAATTATGTGTCACCCGCGAAGTATGAAATTCAATTCGCTTAATCAGGTGTCAATTTTATTGGGGGAAGATTCCCTTGATAAGCGATGAAAGCAGTCTCTCCCTCATTCTTTGTATTGATCGCCCTCATCGGCGGGCTGGCGATTTTAAGCTCCACCCTGTCCAAGACCCCGGTGTTGCCCTTGTTCGCGCAGGCGCTCGGCGCAACGCCGGCGGAAATCGGCTGGATCGTCATCGCCTCGACCATCCCCGGTATCCTGATTAGTATTCCCGCCGGTTCGCTGTCCGATTATCTCGGCAAACGGCGCGTGATCTTATTTTCCCTGCTGATTTTCGCCAGCGCGCCGTTTTTGTATCTCATGGTGAGCGAGGTGTGGCAGTTGATCGCTGTACGCTTCTATCACGGCTTTGCCACCGCGATCTTCGGCACCGTGGCGACGGCCGCGATCGCCGAGCACTATACGCAGGATCGCGCCACTAAACTCTCCACGTATTCTTCGGTTACCATCGTGGGGCGCTCCGTAGCGCCATTCCTGGGCGGATTTTTGATTTCGCTGGCGAGCTTCGACGCGGTGTATATCGCCTGCGGCATCAGCGGTGTGCTGGCGCTCGTCGTGGGCCTGATGTTGAACGACAACGGCGCACCTGTGCCGCTCGCTAAATCGGAGGGCGAAGATGTGCTCAGCGCTCTTAAGCTGGTGTTGCGCGATGCGCGCATCATGGTGACCACTGGGGTGGAGGCGGCGCAATACCTGGTGTTCGGCGCGGTGGAGGCGTTTCTCGCACTGTTCGCCGCGTCACTGGGCATCCCCGCGTGGCAGATCGGTGTGATACTGGGCGTGCAACTGGTGAGCATTGTGTTCATCAAGCCGCTCATGGGCATATTCTCCGACAAGCTGGGGCGCGCGCAAATCATCATTCCCGGCCTGTTGGTCGGAGCGGCGAGCGTCGCGCTGCTGCCTTATTTGCCTTATTTTTCAGGTTTGTGCGCGTTGAGCCTGGTATTCGGTATAGGCTTTGCGATGGTCACCTCCTCAACCTCCGCGCTGGTCGCCGACCTCACCAAGAACGGCGCCTACGGTTCGTCCATGGGGGTGCTGAGCACCGTGATGGACGTCGGCCAGACTATTGGCCCGGTGCTCACCGGCTGGGTGGTGGGCGCCTACGGTTACACCAGCGCCTTCATTTTACTCGGCGCAATCTCGCTAGTCGCGGCGCTGATGTTCGGCTATGCGATGCGTCCGCGTTAATGAGTGGATATACTCACAGGTCAGTAAGTAAGACTACGTTTCCCACTGAGTCCCCGCCCCCTATATAGGGGGCGGGACAGGGTGGGGGCAGGTAAAACAGATATTTACTCAGGAGTCACCTCATATGCGTTGTTGTCTTATTTTTGTGACTCCTGAGTAATATCATTTCCTCCGTGCAACAGGATTTGTCCGCTTATACGGGACTCACCTCAGAGCAGGCCACCACACGGCTCGCCGCGGAGGGCTATAACGAACTTACCCCGCCGCGCCGCAACACTCTGTTGACCAGCGCGCTGGAGGTGCTGCGCGAGCCGATGCTGTTACTGCTGCTCGCGGGCGGCGCGGTTTATTTCATCCTGGGCAGCGCGCGGGACGCCCTGCTGCTGCTCGCCTCGGCGCTGGTTGTCATCGGCATCACGCTGTATCAGTCGCACAAAACCGAGCGCGTGCTGAGCGCATTGCGTGACTTGTCCAGCCCGCGCGCACTGGTGATACGCGACGGTAAGGCCCGGCGCATCAGCGGATGTGAGGTGGTACGCGATGACATTCTGCTGCTGCGCGAAGGCGACCGCGTACCCGCAGATGCCGTGCTGTTGTCGTGCAACGATTTTCACGCCGATGAATCGCTGCTCAGCGGTGAATCCGTGCCGGTGCGCAAGTTGCAGGGTGACGGCGCTTCCGTGATGGGACCGCCGGGCGGCGGCGATACGCCGTTTGTCTATGCAGGCAGCCTGATCGTGCAGGGGCAGGGCGTGGCGCGGGTGCAGCGCACCGGAATCTCCACCGAGCTGGGACGCATCGGCAAGGCGGTGCAAGGCCTGGCGAAGGAAGACTCGCCCTTGCAGCGTGAGACGCGGCGCATCGTGCGCGTGTTTTTCCTGATCGGACTCGTGTTGTGCGCCGCCGTGGTGGCGCTGTATGTCATGACGCGCGGCGGTTGGGCGGAAGGTTTGCTGGCCGGCATCGTGCTCGCGATGGGCATCTTGCCGGAAGAGTTTCCCGTGGTGCTCACGGTGTTTCTGGCGCTCGGCGCCTGGCGCATCGCCAAGGCCCGCGTGCTCACGCGCCATCTGCCCGCTATCGAGACGCTGGGCGCGGCGACGCTGCTGTGCGTGGATAAAACCGGCACACTCACCGAGAACCGCATGGCGTTAAGCGCGCTCGTGGTAAACGGCTCGTTGTTCGAGGCGGGCGAGGCATCGCCGCTGCCCGAACAGTTTCATGCGCTGCTGGAGTACGCCCTGCTCGCCAGCGAGACGGAACCTTTCGATCCCATGGAACGGGCGATACACGAGAGGGCGCAAAAGTTTCTCGCGCACACCGCGCACCTGCACCGCGACTGGGAGCTGGTGCACGAATATTCCTTGTCGCCGCAATTGCTTGCCATGTCGCACGTATGGAAGACGCCGCATGACGATCAGCGCAGGGTCGCGGCCAAAGGCGCGCCGGAGGCGATTGCCGATTTGTGTCACTTGAACGCCGTACAGTTGCATGCGCTGACGGTGCAGGTCGCACGGCTCGCCGATCAAGGCCTGCGCGTGCTGGGTGTGGCCAAGGCGGTTTATCAAGGCAAGCAGCCGCCTGCGCAACAACACGACTTCGACTTTGAGTTTCTCGGTCTCATCGGGTTGCATGATCCGTTACGCATGGGGATAAAAGAGTCGGTCGCGGAGTGCCGCAGCGCGGGCATCCGCGTGGTGATGATTACCGGCGATTACCCGCGCACCGCCAGGGCCATCGCGCGCCAGAGCGGATTCGCCGTTGACGCGGCGCTGAGCGGTGCGGAGCTGGCGACGCTCGGCGATGCGCAGCTGGCGGAAAAGCTACCGTCCGTGGATGTGTTCGCACGCATCACGCCCGAGCAAAAGCTGAGGCTTATTCAGGCATTCAAAGCCAGCGGCGAGATTGTGGCGATGACCGGCGACGGCGTGAACGACGCACCCGCGCTGAAAGCCGCGCACATCGGCGTCGCCATGGGCGGGCGCGGCACCGATGTGGCGCGCGAGGCCGCCTCGCTGGTGCTGCTCGACGATGACTTCCCTTCCATCGTGCGCGCGGTACGCCTGGGCAGACACATTCAAGACAACCTGCGCCGGGCCATGTCGTATCTGTTCGCGGTGCATGTGCCCATCGCCGGTATCGCCCTGTTTCCGCTGTTGCTCGGGCAGCCGCTGCTATTCGCGCCGATCCATGTGTTGTTTTTGGAACTGATCATAGATCCGGCCTGCTCCATCGCCTTCGAGGCCGAGCCGGAGGAAAAGGATGTCATGCACCGTCCGCCGCGCGATCCGCGCGAACCGATGTTCCGCCTGCGCGCGATTCTGCTCAATCTGTTGCAAGGGCTGGGCAGCCTCGTCGCGGTCATGGCCGTCTACAGCGGCACGCTGTATTATGGCCTCACTGTGGAGTCGGCGCGCGCCATGGCGTTCGCGGTGCTGGTCATCAGTAACCTGGGCTTGATATTTTCCAACCGGGCACGCGGCGCAACCGGCGAGCCACAGGCGCCGAACAGCGCCCTGTGGTGGGTGGTAGGCGGCGCGCTCACGGGATTGATACTGGTGATCTATGCCCCTCCGGTGAGCGCGTTGTTTTCTTTCACCGCGCTCAGCATCCCGCAGCTGCTCATGGCCTTTGCCGCGGGGGCGGGTTGCATGCTGTGGTATGAATTATTGAAAAGTATCTCCGCCAGCCGGCGCGCAGCTCATGCTTGAAACCACGTAATGCATTATGAGTGAATAGCTGCATATCGTCTGTCCGCATTGCCACAGCACCAATCGTGTGCCCACCGGAAAATTGACTCATGCCCCCAGGTGCGGGGGATGCAAACAAGCCCTGTTCACGGCGCACCCGGTGGAGCTTACCAATGCAAATTTTAGCCGGCACATTACACAGAGCGGCATACCTGTAGTAGTGGACTTTTGGGCGCCGTGGTGCGGCCCGTGCCGCATGATAGCCCCGATCTTCGAGCAAGCAGCCGTTAAGTTTGAGCCTTATACCCGGCTGGCCAAGCTCAATACGGAGACGGAACAGGAGATTGCAGCACAGTATGGTATACGCAGCATTCCGACCCTGGCGATCTTCAAGCAAGGCCGTGAGATTGCCCGCTCCGCAGGCGTCATGGACTTAAACAAGCTCACGGAGTGGGTTCGTTCACATAGCTGGCACCGCGCTTGAAGCGGTCCATCCAGGCTATTTCTTCGGCTCATCCTTTTCGGATTTCTCACGCAAGGCTTCAGACCAGCCGGCCAGAATCTCGCTGGTGCGCCTGGCCAACACCTCGGCCGTATTGCGCGCGGCCTTGGTTCCTGCCGCCGTCGCATCCTGGAGCGTTGCGCCTACCCGGCTACTGAACTGACCGAGGGTAGCCGAGACCATTCTCCCCGTATCGGTACCGGCACGCTGGAGGTGGCCCGCCAACTCCTTCATGGCCTGCTTCACCTTACCGCCTGCTGCATTCGTAATCTGGCCCATAATAGACAGAAACTCATGCTCCGTCTTTTTAAGATTATCCAGCGCGAGCTTCAAATCCTGATCGGCAAACTCTTTCCCGTGCGACGTTAACTCCTCCAGCGCAAGCTTCGTTGCCTGCGCAGACTTGTTCAGCGCCTCATCCAGCCCGGCGACAGCCTCGGAGAGCGCCGGGGCAATCTCACCGGCCCGCTTGTCCAATCCCTCGCTGATGCCCTCCATCACCGCCTTGACGACTTCCTTAATCCGCTCCGGCTCAAGGCCGTGGCGATTCAACCCCTGCAGCGTTAAATCGCGTACCTTGGGGCGGACCTCGCTGTCCTGCTGCACTGATTTACTGGCCTCGGCTTTAATTCCAGTCAGACTCAGATCTTGTTCTATCATGACCGTTCCCTTCAAAAGTTCTGTGTAACAGCTATTTACCAGTTACCACTCTACCTGAAAAGGACAATCGAATGGATTGATCTGGATCAATATTTATCGAGTTCTAAAAAGATTGATCTGCATCAAGGAAATAACCCTTGGTTTTTTTTGATAATTGGATAGTTTCAAAAATAACCAGAGAACAGATCATGACCGTACACTACCCCAGTCTGGATGAAAAAGAAGGCCATCTGGTTCGCATACCGGCAGGTTCGGTGATGCTCGATGGGAACTTACACCTGCCGCCCAACGCACCCGGGATAGTGCTCTTCGCCCATGGCAGCGGCAGCAGCCGTCACAGCCCACGGAATCGTTTTGTGGCCCAGTTCCTTCACGAAACCGGACTTGCTACGCTGCTCATTGACCTCCTCACAGCGGATGAAGAGTTCGCTGACCGGGTCACGAGGCAACTGTGCTTTGATATCACGCTGCTGGCGAAGCGGCTTGAAGATATCACCGATTGGCTGATGCAAAACCCGGAGACCCAGACGCTGAAAATCGGCTATTTCGGCGCCAGCACCGGCGCCGCGGCCGCCTTGCTTGCCGCCGCCGAGCACCCGGAGGGGGTGAGCGCCATCGTCTCACGGGGAGGACGACCGGATCTGGCGGGCCCGGCCCTTATCAAGGTGCATGCGCCCACCCTGTTGCTGGTGGGCGGCGAGGACGGCCCGGTCATCAAACTGAATCAAAAGGCCCTGGCGCAATTGCAGGTAGAAAAGAGACTCGACATCATCCCGGGCGCGACCCACCTCTTTGAGGAGCCCGGCGCGCTCGAGGAGGTCGCCAGTCTGGCGCGGCAGTGGTTCGAGCATTATCTCAGCCCTGCCGCGCACCCTGACAAAGGCTCTGCCGGTACCAGACACCCTAAGTGAACATCAGCGCCAGGTTCTGGCGAAGAGACCAGTTATGAGCAGCGAAGAACTTGAAAAGACCATCGCCGAGCTAATAGCGCCCGCCAAAGGCATATTGGCCGCCGATGAAAGCTCCGGGACTATTGAAAAGCGGTTCAAGAGCATCGACGTGGCGTCTACCGAGGAGAACCGGCGTAATTACCGCGAGATGTTGTTTACCACTCCGGGCCTGGGCGAGTTTATCTGCGGCGTCATCCTGTATGAGGAAACCCTCCGCCAAAAAACAAAAGACGGCGCCCCGCTGCCACAGGTCCTTATCCATCAAGGTATCGTCCCGGGCATCAAGGTGGACAAGGGCACGGCCCCGCTCGCAAATTTCCCCGATGACACCGTGACGCAAGGTCTGGACGGCCTCGCCGGCCGGCTTGCCGAATACAAACAGCTCGGGGCGCGCTTTGCGAAGTGGCGGGCCGTGCTGCGTATCGGTGAAAAAACGCCCTCACAACGTTGTATAATCGAAAACGCGCATGCCCTGGGGCGTTATGCGGCGGTCTGTCAGGAACTGGGTATAGTGCCCATCGTCGAACCCGAAGTGTTGATGGACGGCAATCACAGCCTCGAACGCTGCGCAGAGGTGACCGGACAGGTCTTGCACGCCGTATTTCATGCCCTGCATCAACACCGCGTCAGATTGGAGCACATGTTGTTGAAGCCGAATATGGTGATCGCCGGAATGGACTACCGGCCCCAGGCAGAGCCCGAACAGGTTGCGAAGGCGACGATCACCTGCTTTAGACGCGCGGTTCCGGCCGCAGTCCCAGGGATCTTTTTCCTCTCCGGCGGTCAGAGTGATGCAATGGCCACCGCAAACCTCAACGCACTCAATGCCTGGCCTGAAAGGCAACCGTGGTGTCTGAGTTTTTCCTATGGCCGGGCCCTGCAGGCGCCGGCGCTGAAGGCGTGGCAAGGCTCAGCCGCCAATGCAGCTACGGCTCAACAAGCCCTCCATAAGCGGGCGCGCTTAAACAGCGCAGCCCGGCAGGGAAAATATACCGCAGCGATGGAAAATACCTAGCAGCCGGGTTTATTAACGAAATATGGTTTTGATAACTAGAGAGAGAACCTGATTATGGAAACAACGTGGATAGTAGTGGCAGATCGAACCGAGGCAAGGCTATTTGAAAGCAAGGTACCAGGCAAGGGGACCTTGCAACACCTGCGGGACATCCCGCACCCGGAGGGCCGTCTCCAGGCGAGAGATATGGAAGCGGACAAGTCCGGCCGTATTTCTGATAGTTTCGGGACACGCCACGCCCTGAGTCCACATCATGACCCGGAAGAACGCCATGCACAGAAATTCGCGCATCACCTTGCCGAGATTCTCAACAAGGGCCGCAACGATCACGCCTATCAGAAGCTCATCCTGGTCGCCGAACCCGGATTTCTGGGGGATTTGTCAGGCGCGCTCGATAAACACACGTCGGCGCTCGTGGAAAAGACCGTAGGCAAAGATCTCATGCATGTGGGAGAGAACGAATTACCACAACACCTGAGCTGAGCTTATGGGCGCCTCTAAAAATAGTGGATTTTGTCTTTAGGCAAGCCGGAATTCTGCGAGGAAGCGGTCGCTCCTGCGCATCCCTGCGCCCGCGACATTGGTGCATCCATGCACGGCACAGTGTACACGGCAGTACATGAGCATTCCGACGTACAGGGACGTACTAGTGTCGCGGGAGGCAGGACGCCGGGAGCGACCGAGCAAAATTTCAACGCCGCAGAAAGACAAAAGATGCATTTTTAGAGGCGCCCTTATATTTGCTTACCGCGTATTCCTGCCCCTCCCCCATCATTTTCAGGGCGGTCAAATCGCTCAGCCGCATTTCCTTACCGTTCACGCCGATGAGCCCCTCCGCCTGAAATCTTGAAAAGAGGCGGCTCACGGTCTCCAGGGTGAGGCCGAGATAATTGCCAATTTCCTCGCGCGTCAAGCGCAGGATGAACCGGGTGCTCGAATAACCAAGCTCCTTAAAACGGTCCGACAAATCGAGCAGAAACACCGCCAGCCGCTGCTCCGCCCGCATGCCGCTCAACAGCTTCATGATCTCCTGGTCACGGATGATTTCCCGGCTCATGAGCCTGTGAAACCAGTGCTGCAAGCGAGGCGCCCGGCGGAAAAGCTCCTCGAGCCGGTTGAAAGGAATGGCGCAGAGGTCACTGTCTTCAACAGCGATGGCGCTGTAATTGTAGTGGTCAGTACTGATGGCGTCCATTCCCAGTAATGCCCCGGGCATATAAAATCCTACGATCTTTTCACGCCCGTCCTCTGATAAATCATACATCTTGAAAAAGCCCCTACGGAGTACATAAAGGGAGGAAAAGGGTTGTCCCGCTCGGTATAAATACTCACCTCGCCGCAGGGTGTGATGCATGTTGACGATTTGAGCAAACTGTTCCAGCTCTGCGTGACTCAGCCCTGCGGATAAACATAAAGGGTGCAGCCTGCAACCGGAGCAGCCGCCCTTGACCTCAACCAGTCTGGGCGGCAACTCACGCCGGACGGGACAGGGGTTCAGATTGACCGGCTGCTCTCTTTGCAAGGCGCATCTCCTGGATGTGGTCCGTAAACTCCTCAAAGGCGGGGTTCACGTATTCGACATGACCGTGCATATCCGTCACCATGACACAGTCCGCGACGTGTTCAAAGGCCGTCCATGGCGCTAGCATGTTTCCCTACTCCTTGAATCAAAGATGTTCAGCAGGATCTTCCGGCTGTCTGTATCGCCGATCTTGGTGATGGATAACTTTGCCGGGAAAAGTTTGCCGTCCTCCTGCGCGGCGTTAAATATCTTTCCGCAGCGGCACAGAAACGCCAGGCGGGAGTCAATGTTGACACCGGATGTGAGTTCCGTGCGGGCCAGTTCCGGCAATAAAACCGAGATGTGAGTGCCTGTTAAGTCACTACAGTGATAGCCGAACATGCGCTCGACAGCGGCGTCGCAATATAAAATCAGACCATAATCGTTCAGCGTGATCGCGCAGCGGCCGCTTTCATCGCCGTGATAGCCATTGGACTCGCAGGGCTCGTTTATGGATTGCTTCAGCATGTTTGCAACCTCCGTGTACATTTTGCGCTATGCACTGTTACAGGATGATTACAGCGTGAAGCTGTTTGAGCTACAGATCACGGAATGCAACAAAACATCTGAGGACTCAAAAAAAGGCTGGTCTTGGGCCAGCTTGACAATCTGTCCCGGAGTCCTGGGGACAGTTTTAGGATGCAGCGATGTGTGTGTGTGAGCAAGGTGACGGGGAGTAGGTCAGCCTTGTTTTTTACTACCGCAAACGGTGCGGCATGGTTAGAGACTAAATGAGTTTTTTTGATCTTGCAACTGTTTTTTCGCCGCTTGCTTATAAAAAAATCGTAAAGGAAAGATGGAACCATTCTAATGCTATGATTTCTTGATGTAGATCAAGTAATTCACGATCAGGGCGCTACTTCTATCATCAATTTCATGCCGCCACGGTATTACCCCAATTGTTTTCAACATAACACTCTGGAGCACTGGAGCACGTATAGCCATTTTGAGCTTCAGGTGCGGATTATCGTTTGGAGCTTGTCTAATTTTATACGTAACCTCAACAATTGAATATTCGTTTCTGGGAGAGACCCTTTGCCAATTTACTGATTCCTTGATGAAGATCAATGTCTTCTTTCACTACTAACCCTAAGGTGGGACCCTATTTGGGTAAGCACGGCTATGTCGTAGAGGCAAATTTAGCTTTCCCAGAGGTCCAGCCAGATAACTACGATCTGCTACTGCTTCCGGGCGGGAAGGCGCCTCAGTCCATCCGGGACAACCTGGATGCGCGTGAAATTGTGAAATTCTTTTTCCTTAGGAACAAGCCGGTTGCCGCGATTTGCCACGGGCCGCAGATTTTGGCCTCGGCGGGCGTGCTTGAGAAAAGGCACGCCACTTGTTACAAGACTGTAGCCGATGAACTACGCAAGGCTGGAGCCCTCTATGAAGATCGGGACGTAGTCGTAGACGGAAACCTTGTTACGTCCAGACAGCCCTCGGATCTTCCCGCATTTATGAGAGAGATAATGAAGAAGCTATTCCAAAAGGAGGATGTGATATGCCGATAGGCGAGCTTTGCAATCGAGATGTCGTGTTCACTACCCGAAGCGACTCTATCCGTGAGGCGGCCCGTCTCATGCGCGAGCATCACGTGGGAGATGTGGTGGTTGTTGACGAAAAGGACGGTATGCGCATACCGGTGGGCATAGTGACGGACCGGGATATCGTCATAGAAATCATTGCAAAAGAGTTGGACCTGGAACAGGTGGCGGTCGGAGATATCATGAGCTTTGTTCTCGTCACGGCGCGAGAGTCGGATGGCATTTACGAAACCATTCAACTGATGCGCGCCAAAGGGGTGCGGCGGCTGCCTGTGGTCAACGCCAGGGGCGCCCTGGTGGGCATACTCGCGGTGGATGACATCATCGGGCTGTTGTCTGAAGAGATGGTGGAGCTTGCCAAGCTCATATCGCGCGAGCAGGCGATGGAGCGAAAGAAAAAGGCATGATCACGATGCCGTGACCCGATTGCGTCCCGCTTACTCAGGAGTCACAAAGTAAGGCTACAATGCTTATGACGTGACTCCTGAGTAAATACAGTGTTTTACCTACCCCCACCCTGTCCCGCCCCCTACACAGGGGGCGGGGACGTAGCGGGAAGTGTAGTAGTACTTACTGACTTATGAGTAACATTAAGATGACAGGCCGTTCGTGACGGTTCACAACGCCGACATCGCCGCGATCTTCGAGGAAATCGCCGACCTCCTGGAGATTGAGGAGGCCAACCCTTTCAGGGTGCGCGCCTACCGTAACGCCGCGCGTGTCATCCGGGATCTGCGCCACGAACTGACCGACATGGTCGCCGGCGGCGAAGATCTTACTCAGCTCCCCGGCATCGGCGAGGATCTCGCGGCAAAGATACAGGAGATCGTCACTACCGGGGGTTCTGCCTTTCTGCGCAAACAGCGCAAACATACTCCTGCAGCGCTCATCGAGCTTCTCAAGCTTCCCGGTCTCGGCCCGAAAAAAGTCAAGGCCCTTTATCATGAACTCGACATCCGCACGGTGGAGCAGCTCGCACGCGCCGCGCGCGACGGACGCATCCGCAGGCTGCACGGCTTCGGCGAGAAGACCGAGGCGAAAATACTACAGGCCATCGAGGCCCAAACCGGCGTAGGTAAACGCTTCAAGCTCGCTGTCGCCGCGCAATACGCCGAGCCTCTGGTGGCGTATCTCAAGGGCGTACCCGGCGTCAAACAGGTTATCGTGGCCGGCAGTTACCGCCGTTATCAGGAGACTGTCGGCGATCTGGATATTCTGGTCACGGCGAGTCGCGACAGCCCTGCCATGGAACGGTTCATTCACTACGATGAAGTAGCGGAGGTTCTCGCTCAAGGCCCCACCCGCGCCACGGTGGTGCTGCGCGCGAAATTGCAGGTGGACGTCAGGGTGGTCGCCGAGGAATCTTACGGCGCCGCGCTGCACTATTTTACCGGGAGCAAGTCACATAACATCACGGTACGCAAGCTGGGTCAGGATAGGGGACTCAAGATCAATGAGTACGGCGTGTTCCGCAGCAAGAAGCGGATCGCCGGTGAGACGGAAGAATCCGTCTACGCCGCCGTGGGTCTGCCCTACATTGAGCCCGAACTCCGGGAGAACCGCGGCGAGATTGAGGCGGCCAGGGCGCACCGCCTGCCCCGGCTCGTAGAGCTCGCCCATCTCCGCGGCGATCTGCACGCGCACACCAAGGCGACAGACGGCCATAACAGCCTGCGCGAGATGGCGCTCGCCGCCCAGGCGCGCGGCTTTGACTATCTCGCCATCACCGAACATTCCCGGCGTCTCACCGTGGCGCTTGGTCTTACCCCGCAGCGCCTGCTCGCGCAGATGGATGAGATTGACCGATTGAATGCGGAGCTTAAAGACATCACCCTGCTCAAGGGCATCGAGGTGGATATACTCGAAGACGGGAATCTCGACCTGCCGGATAACCTGCTGGGGAAACTCGACATCGTGGTGGCGGCGGTGCACAGCCGCTTTGACCTATCACGTGACAAACAGACGACGCGCATCCTCAAGGCCATGGATCATCCGCATTTTTCCATTCTCGCGCACCCGACGGGGCGGCTCATTCAGGAGCGCGAACCTTATGACGCAGACATGCTGCGTATCATTCGCCATGCTCGTGAGCGCGGCTGTTTCCTCGAGATCAACGCCCATCCGGAACGGCTCGATTTGCTCGACATCTATGCGCAGATGGCCAAGGAGGAAGGCGTACTCGTGGCGATCAACTCCGACGCCCACAGCGTCCATCAATTCGATAATCTGCGCTACGCCGTAGGTCAGGCGCGCCGCGGCTGGCTGGAAAAGAGCGATGTCTTGAATACCCGCGGTTTGAAGGAACTGCGCACGATACTGGCACGTACCATGTGAGTACGGAAATCCGTATAGGCACCTCCGGCGCCCTTGATAGATACATTGCGCGCCCCCATTATGACCAACAGGTTGTTGAAAAATGCGACTTTCAACAACCTGCCAAATCCCGGAATGAGTGTGTTTAAATAGATTTCATGCTTGCTATACGTCCACCGGCGGTTGCCGGCAGCTTTTACCCCGCTCAGCCTGCGGAGCTTGGGCGTGAGCTGGACAAACTAATGAGCCGCGTAACCGGGTGCCCGGAAGGGCCTACACCCAAGGTGATGGTTGTGCCCCATGCGGGCTATGTGTATTCCGGACCGGTGGCGGCGACCGCCTATGCCCACCTCCGGGTCATAACGCAGCGTATCCGTCGCGTAGCGCTGTTGGGACCCGCACACCGCGTTTTTGTACGCGGCTTGGCATTGCCCGATGCGGAAGCGCTCGCGACACCGCTGGGCGTCATCCCCATGGACCAAGAGGCGCAACAACAGACCGCTCATCTCCACCAGGTGAGCGTAAGCGGAGAGGCTCATAGGCTGGAGCACTCTCTGGAGGTGCAACTGCCCTTTTTGCAACATATTTTAGGTGATTTCAGTCTGGCGCCTTTCGTGGTGGGCGACGCCAGTGCAGCCGAGGTCGCGGAAGTCATCGAGACCTTATGGGGCGGCAGCGAAACCCTGATTCTTATCAGTTCCGACCTGTCGCATTACTTACCCTACTCCCTCGCGCAGCAAGTGGATCAAAAAACTGCCGCGCAAATACTGGCGCTCAGCTCGGATCCGCTCCAGCATGAGCAGGCCTGTGGCGCGACACCTATTAATGGGTTATTAGAGGTGGCGCGTGAACGTGTGCTACGCCCCGCGCTGCTCGATTTGCGCAATTCCGGTGATACTGCCGGAGGGCGCGACAGGGTAGTGGGCTATAGCGCCTTTGCCTTTTATGAAAATAGCCATGCACAGTGAGCAAGGAGAAACGCTGCTCAAACTCGCACGCGACAGCCTGCGAGAGGCGCTGGGCGTACCCGCCGTTGGCGCTCCCGTGCAAGACTGGTTGATGGAACACGGCGCATGCTTTGTGACCCTGACCCAACAAGACCGATTACGCGGCTGCATCGGCACGCTGGAGGCGCATCGCCCGCTCGTCGAGGATGTACGCGCCAATGCCAGGGCGGCGGCGCTACTCGACTCGCGCTTCGCGCCGCTTGCACCGCACGAATTGCCCTACACACGCATTGAGATTTCCGTGCTCTCAGGAATGGAGCCGCTACAGTTTGAGGATGAGAACGATTTATTCAAACAACTGCGGCCGCACGTGGATGGCGTGGTACTGCGCTGCGGCACAGTGCGCGGCACGTTTCTCCCTCAAGTGTGGCAACAGTTGTCTGAGCCTCAACATTTTTTAAGCGAGCTTAAACAGAAGGCGGGGCTTCCGGCACGTTTCTGGAGCGATGATATTAAGGTGTACCGTTACACCGTGCAGAAATGGCGTGAGCAGGACCCATTAACCGAGAACGCGAGAATAGCGTATACATAGCCATGAATGACATCAATTATCCCGGCCGCTACTGGCACAAATTAGACGACGGCCGCATTCAATGCGATCTCTGTCCGCGCGACTGCAAGCTGCACGAGGGTCAGCGCGGCGCATGCTTCGTGCGCCAGCGCGTCGGCGATCAGATGGTGCTCGCCACTTACGGACGTTCTTCAGGATTTTGCGTAGACCCCATCGAGAAAAAGCCGCTCAATCATTTTTACCCCGGCAGCAGCGTGTTGTCGTTCGGCACTGCGGGCTGCAACCTCGCCTGCAAATTTTGCCAGAACTGGGACATCTCCAAATCGCGTGATTTTGACCGCTTGGCGGATGAGGCGAGCCCGGAGGAGATCGCGCGCGCCGCTGAGCAGTATGGCTGCAAAAGCGTGGCGTTCACCTATAATGATCCGGTGATCTTCGCCGAATACGCGATGGACGTCGCAGACGCCTGCCATGCGCGCGGCATCCAAACCGTGGCGGTCACGGCGGGCTACATGCACGATGAGGCGCGGCGCGATTTTTATTCCAAGGTAGACGCCGCCAATGTAGATCTGAAGGCATTCACCGAAGAGTTTTACCACAAACTCACCGGCGCGCACCTTGCGCCGGTGCTGGAGACGCTGAAGTATTTAAAACATGAAACCAAGGTGTGGTTTGAGATCACCACGCTGCTCATTCCGGGCCATAACGACTCCGATGCCGAGCTCACCAGGATGTGCGAGTGGATCATGGAAAACCTGGGCCCCGACGTGCCGCTGCACTTTTCCGCATTTCACCCCGATTATAAAATGCTGGATATACCACCCACGCCCGCCGCGACCTTAAAGCGTGCGCGCCGCATCGCCATGAATACGGGGCTGCATTATGTCTACACCGGTAATGTGCATGACCAGGAAGGCGACACGACGTTTTGCGCGCACTGTCACGCACCGCTCATCGTGCGCGACTGGTATGAGATTTTGGAATACCGCCTGACGCCGGATGGGCGCTGCCCGGACTGCGCCACCCCGCTGCCCGGCAGGTTCGCCGGCGCGGCCGGCGGTTTCGGCCGCCACCGTATACCCGTCGCTATCCATCACGCCGGACAAGGCTTCGGCTTATACAAGGCGTTTCGTGGCCGGCGTAAAGTTCGTGGATCTGTGATGCAAAATGCTTTTCTATTTCCAGTCGCTTCAGTTTCATCGTCGGGGTGATGAGGCCGTTTTCGATTGTCCACGTATCCAACGTTAGAGCATTTTTGATTTAAGTATTTACATTTATGTGTTATAGTGTCCCTGTCATAGGGGAGGGGCGACTATGTATGCGTATTCAAGAGACTTGCGTGACCGTGTGTTAGGTGCGCTGGAGCGCGGGGAACGTCCGACCGA
>JACPZD010000007.1 GCA_016195665.1 Gammaproteobacteria bacterium
ACACCACGACATTCGGTAGCCGCGTCGCCGATGGTGTTTATGAAACACTGCTGGATGGCATGGAGTTGGAAGAACTCGAAGCCGCTGCCCAACGCAAAGTCCAACATGTCTTATTCATCGACGACTACTTTACATGGTGGGTGAGCTTCCCCCGAAATTTCGTCTTCCAAGCCTAAGCGGATAGGATAACGAAATTGGAGGGAGTTTATGTTCAAGATACCGAAACAGGAATACACGGCCGAGTTCAAGGAACTGGCGGTCAAGCGCGTCAAGGCCGGGCAAGGAACCGGGCCGGTGGCCCGGGACTTGGGATGGGTCGAGCAGACGCTGCGCAACGGGGTCAAGGCGGCCAAGCAGGGCAAGCTCAATCCACCCGGCGGCAAGGTGGTCACAGCGGAGCAGAGGGAGCTCGCGCGCGTGCGCGCTGAGAATGCCCGCCTGAGGATGGAGAACGGGATTTTAAAAAAAGCGGCGGCGTACTTCGCCAAGGATGCGCTATGAAGTGCGCCTGGATCGATACGCAACGCAAAGCGTATCCGCTGCCGGTGATGTGCGAGACTCTTACGGTGAGCATTAGCGGTTACCGCGCCTGGAAGCGCGGTGGCAGCCCGCACCGCAAGCGGCTCACCGATGCCCAGTGGCTGACTCTGATTGGGGCCCTCCACAAGGAACTGAAGGGCGCCTACGGCTCGCCCAGGAGGGTGCGGGAGCTGCGCTCGCGCGGATTCCCTGCCAGCAAGCCCCGCGCCGGGCGGCTGATGCGTGAGAACGGCATACGGGCGCGGCACAAGCGGCGCTACAAGGCCACGACGGATTCGAGGCACGCGCTGCCGGTGGCGCCGGATCTGCTGGACCGGCACTTCGCCCCGGTGGCGCCCAATGAGGCGTGGCCGGCAGACATCACCTGCGTCTGGACGGATGAAGGCTGGCTGTACTTGGCGGCCGTGCCCGATCTGTTTAACCGGGAGATCGCCGGTTGGGCGATCCGGCCGGGAATGACGGCGGATATCGTGACCGGTGCGCTGACGATGGCGTGGTTCCGCAGAAGGCCGGCGCCGGGTCTGATTCATCCCCCGGACCGGGGTAGTCAGTACGCGAGCCGCCTGTTTCAGGACACCCTCACCGGCTACGGCATGATGTGCTCCATGAGCCGCAAGGGCAACTGCCGGGACAACGCGCCCGCAGAGAGCTTCTTCAACAGCCTGAAGAACGAACGGGTGCACGGTACGCGCTACGCCACGCGAGACGAAGCGATCGCCGGTCTGTTCGATTACATCGAAGTCTTCTACAACCGGAGCCGCCGCCACTCCACGCTGGGCTACCCCTCGCCGGTTCAGTTCCTGCAGGACTGGATCACGAATCAGTATAAGCGGAAAATGGCGGCTTGAGACCGCTTCGTTGGCAGACGAAAAATAGAGGGAAGCTCAAATAATTTATCCAGAAGCGTCATCTGTGGCATACGTCTGGACAAATGGGAAGTTCTCTGAAATTTGGACGAACGATTGAATGGTCACAGAGTCTTTGGGTCAGCGTAGGCTTATCCTGATTTAACGGACTCCCAGAAAGAGATGTGGCAGTATTTTAATGTTGCCGTTGCAGCAGGGCGGCAAAAAAGCAGTCGGTATGGTGGTGGTGGGTATAGAGCCGCAGATAGGGTTCGTCATTGCCGGGCAGGACTATTCCCCTGCGGGCGAGATTTTCCGGAGCGGGCAGGGGGCTGAACTCCGGGTGGTTCTCCAGGAAGGTATTAACGACCACGTCGTTTTCCTCGCGCAGCGGGCTGCAGGTGGCATAGACCAACTGGCCGCCCGGTTTGAGTAGCGCTGCGGCGGCCGCGAGAATCCGGTCTTGCAGGTCGGTGAGGTGTTTGAGATCCGCGGGCCGCCATTTGAGATCGGGGTTGCGGCGCAGGGTGCCGAGGCCGGTGCAGGGGGCGTCCACCAGCACCCGGTCTATCTTGCCGCGCAGGCGTTGCACGCGGCGATCCCGTTCGTGTTCTATCACTACGCTGCGTACCGTGTCCAGGCCGGCCCGTTTGAGGCGGGGTTTCATTTTTGCCAGGCGTTTTTCAGAGGTGTCGAAGGCGTACAGCGTCCCGGTGTTGCCCATCAGGGCTCCGAGGTGCAGGGTTTTGCCGCCGGCGCCCGCGCAGAAGTCCACCACCATCTCGCCGCGTTTGGGGGAGAGCAGATAGGATAGTAACTGGCTACCTTCGTCCTGGACTTCAATCAAGCCTTCTTTGAAGGCGCGGGTATTGAATAACGGAGCGCGGTCGTGGCGGCGCAGGCCGGCGGGGGAGTAAGGGGTAAGTCCGGAGGCATAGCCTTCTTCGGCCAACCGTGCGGCAGCCTCCTCGCGGCGCAGCTTGAGGGTGTTTACCCGCAAATCCACCGGGGCGGGCTGGTTCAGCGCGGCGGCGAGTTGTTGAGCTTCGTCCTCGCCGAGTTGGGCGGCCAACCTCTCGTACAACCAATCCGGCAGATCGGCGCGCACCGCTGGCGGTATGGCGCCGGTGTCCGCCTCGCGGAGGCGAATGACCAGGTTACGGGCATCCTTAAGGCCTGCCTCCTCCAGTGCCCGTGCACTCCAGCCCTGGACCGCGACGAGATAGGCGGCGATCAGATGAATCGGGGCGGGGGGGTGCTCCCCGAGACTGTACTCCAGGGACCGTTTGCGGCGCAGACAACCATAGACCGTCTCCGCCGCAAAACCGCGGTCGTGCATGCCCATGCTGGGATGCGAACGGAAGTATTTTTGGATGATTTGATCGGCGGGCTGTTTGCCTTCCAGGGCGCTGCTGAGCAGCTCAACAGAGTTGTTAAGTATGTTTTTTTTCAATATGTTATATATCTTAGCTAATGTTATTTCTAGTTTTATAGATAACGCTGTGTGATGGCCTGATAGGCGTCAATGCGCCGGTCACGCAGATAGGGCCAAATCCGCCGCACCTGTTCGGAGCGCATGAGGTCCAGCTCGGTCACCAGTACGGCCGGACTGTCGCCAGGCGCGGTCGCGAGGATCTCCCCCTGCGGCCCGGCGATAAAACTCGAACCCCAAAACTCAATCCCGGCGGTGTGTCCGCTGAGGTCGGCCTCCCGACCGGTGCGATTGCAGGCTACCAGCGGCAGTCCATTGGCGATGGCATGGGCGCGCTGCACGGTGATCCAGGCGTCGCGTTGACGGGTCTGTTCGGCGGCGTCATCACGCGGGTCCCAGCCTATCGCAGTGGGGTAGATGAGGATGTCGGCCCCGGCCAGCGCCATAAGGCGCGCGGCCTCGGGGTACCACTGATCCCAGCACACCAGGACGCCCAAATTTCCCACCGAGGTCTTGATGGGGGTAAAGCCCAGATCACCGGGGGTGAAGTAAAATTTTTCGTGATAGCCGGGGTCGTCGGGGATGTGCATCTTGCGGTATTTGCCCGCGATAGCGCCATCGGCCTCCAGCACCACCGCCGTGTTGTGGTACACGCCGGGTGCACGCCTCTCAAAGAGCGAGGCGACGATGACGACTTTTAGCTCCGTTGCGAGCTTGGCCAGTTGTTCCGTCGCAGGGCCTGGAATGGCTTCGGCAAGGTCAAAATTGCGGACGTCTTCGACCTGGCAAAAATACAGGCTGCTGTGCAACTCTTGCAGCACGACGAGCTGAGCCCCCTGTGTCGCAGCCTCCCGTATCATCGCCGTGGTGGCGGCGAGATTGGTGGAGCGATCCGCGGTGCAGGCCTGCTGGACGAGTCCGGTCTTTAAGGTCTTGGCTGTCATCCGAGCATTTTATCATGCGGACAACACGCCCGCGGGCAATTGCATGGTGACACAATGCAGGCTGCCGTATTGTTTAATCAAGGGCAGGCAGGGGATGCCTATCACTTCGCGGTCAGGGAAACAGGTGCGCAGCCGCACCAGGACTTCAACATCCGCCGGATCGTCATAGGTGGGCGCGAGCACGGCGCCGTTGATAATCAGAAAGTTGGCGTAGCTTGCGGGCAGGCGTTTGCCATCGTCGCTGAATTTGGCCTGCGGCCAGGGCAAGGGGACGAGACGATAGGGATTGCCCTCGCGCGTGCGTAATAGCTTCAGTTCGGCCTCCATGGCCTGGAGTTCCGCATAGTGTTCGTCGCGCGGATCATCGCAGGCTACATAGGTGATGGTCTGTTTATCGCAAAAGCGCGCCAGAGTATCTATATGGCCGTCGGTGTCGTCGCCGGCGAGTTGGCCGTGCTTAAGCCACAGCACGCGCTCGATACCGAATATCGCCTTCAGGCGCTCTTCGATCTGATGTTTGTTCAGATGGGGATTGCGCTGCGGCGAGAGCAGACAGGATTCGGTCGTCAACAGACTGCCGGCGCCGTCCACCTCGATGCCGCCGCCTTCCAGCACCATGTCTAGGGTCTGCATGGCTGTAACGCCAAACGCGCCGAGACTGTGCAGGTGGCGCGTCACCTGATTATCCAGGTCAGCCTTGAACTTGCCGCCCCAACCGTTGAAGGTGAAATCGAGCAGGGTAGGGATGCCATTTTTGTAGAGCGTGATAGGTCCGTGGTCGCGTACCCAGGTGTCGTTGGAGGAGACAATGTAAAGGTGCGCGCGCTTTAGGTTGATGCCCGCCTGTTCCAACCGGCGACGGACATGAACCACATGGGCATCGTGGTAGCAACTGATAATGACCTGTTCGCGCAGGGCGATCTGCCGGGCGATTTCTATAAAAACAGGCTCGACCTCGGGCAGCAAAGGCGCCCAATCGCTGTGCGCGTGCGGCCAGGTGAGCAACACGCCATCCTGGGGTTCCCATTCGGCGGGTAAGTCAATACGGCCGCTCATCAGTTCCCAATAATCTCATTAAGCCCTTCAATAATCAGATCGAGTTCTTCAGGACTGACCTTGCCGATTTTTTTGCCAAGCCGCTCAACGGATAGCGTGCGAATTTGGCTGATTTTAATCCAGGATTTCTTGGGCAGTCCTTTGCCGGTAAGTTCCAGGCTGAGCGGGAAGCCCGCCCGTTGTGGCTGGCTGGTGAGCGCCATGGCGACCACTGTTCCTGAGCGCTGGTTAAAGACCTCGTGACTCAACACCAGAACCGGACGCAATCCGGCTTGTTCGCGTCCCTTGACAGGATTCAGACTGGCCCAGATGACGTCACCCCTTAATAGCTGGGCCATTGGTCAAGCTCTTCAGAAAGACCTTCATCCGCGAGGGCTTGTTCGAATTTGGGATCGAGCTTGGCGCACTCCCTGGCGAGGCGGCTGCGATCGAGGCGCGCCAGTTTGTCTTTGACAGCGGCTTGAATGGCCTTGCTGCGGCTGGGGAACATCTTGATTTTTACCAGACGATCCAGCTTGGTCAAGGTGGCTTGGTCTATGGTGATTGCGATTTTGGCTGTGCTCATTAGTCCATCTCTTGATAAGAGTATGATGATTTATCATACCCTATGCCGGGCGTTTTGAGAACATCCGGTTTTAATGCCGCGTGAGCGTTTTAGTCCCACACTGGTTATAATGCAGGGCCATGTTTAGACCTCTGGAACTGTTCATCGGGCTGCGCTACACCCGCGCCAAGCGCCGCAACCATTTCATCTCATTCATCTCGCTCACCTCCATGCTCGGCATCGCGTTGGGGGTGACGGCGCTGATCACCGTGCTGTCGGTGATGAACGGCTTTCAGCGCGAGGTGCGCAACGGCATCCTCGGCATGGCGGCCCATTCTACCATTACCGGTCTTGACGGTAGCCTCGCCGATTGGCGCGGCCTGGCGGGCAAGCTCGCGCAGCAGCCGCATGTGTTGGGGTTGGCGCCGTACATTGAAGGTCAGGCGATGCTGACCAATGGCCAGATCGTGAGCGGTGTGCTGATCCGCGGGGTGTTGCCGGAGGAAGAGCCCAAGGTGTCTTATGTGGATAAAAAGATGTTGAGCGGCGCGCTCTCTGATCTAAAGCCGGGCGAGTTCGGTATCATCCTGGGCCGCGGTCTCGCGCAAAATTTGGGTGTAGGACGCGGGGATAAAGTGACCCTGGTCACGCCGCAAGCCAACGTGACGCCCGCCGGCATCTTGCCGCGGCTCAAGCGCTTTACGGTCGTCGGGATATTTCAAGTCGGCAACAACGAGTATGACGGCTCGCTGGCCTTGCTGCATTTGGAGGATGCGGCGAAGCTGATGCAGATGCCGGACCGGGTGAGCGGTTTGCGCCTTAAGCTCGACGACATCTTCGCCGCGCCCGCCATCGCCCAGGAGTTGGCGCAGCGTCTGACGGGGGAGTATCTGGTCAGCGATTGGACCCGGCAGCACGCCATCTATTTTCGCGCCGTGGATATCGAAAAGAAGATGATGTTTGTGATTCTGACCCTGATCGTCGCGGTCGCCGCCTTTAATATCGTTTCCACGATGGTAATGGTGGTGACCGATAAACAGGCCGATATCGCCATCCTGCGCACGTTGGGGACGACGCCTATGAGCGTGATGGCGATATTCATGGTGCAAGGCATGGTGATCGGCGTCATAGGAACGCTGCTGGGAATGATCGGCGGCGTGAGTCTCGCCCTCAACGTCCCCGACATCGTGCCGTTTTTTGAGCGTCTGTTCAGTTTTCAGTTGTTTCCGCAGAACGTCTATCTGATTAACAAGCTGCCCTCCGAGATGCGTTGGGGCGATGTGTTTCAGATCACCTCGCTCGCGTTTCTGCTGAGCTTCTCGGCGACGCTGTACCCGGCCTGGCGCGCGGCGCGCACTCAACCTGCCGAGGCGTTGCGCTATGAATGAGGCGGCGGTGCTGGAGTGCCGTGGCCTGGTCAAGATCTTTCACGAGGGCGTGCTGCACGTCGAGGTGTTGCGGGGCATAGACTTTACGGTGCGCCGCGGCGAGCGTGTGGCGATCGTGGGGGCGTCTGGTTCGGGCAAGAGCACACTGTTGCACCTGTTGGGAGGTCTCGATATTCCCACCCGCGGACAGGCGCTGATCGGCGGCCGGGATATGGCGGCGCTGCCCGATGCCGAGCGCGGACGGTTACGTAATCAGGCGCTGGGTTTTATCTATCAGTTCCATCATTTGCTGCCGGAATTTACGGCGCTCGAAAATGTAGCCATACCGCTGCTTATTCGCGGTCTGTCACCCGCTGCGGCGGGGGCTAAGGCGCAGACCTTGTTAGAGAAGGTTGGTCTTGGCGCCCGCTTGCAGCACAAGCCGGGCGAGCTTTCCGGCGGGGAACGCCAGCGCACCGCCGTGGCCCGCGCGCTGGTGACCGAGCCGCAGTGCGTGCTGGCCGATGAGCCCACCGGCAATCTCGATCACTATACCGCAGCGCAGGTGTATGAATTGATGCTGGGATTGAATACCGAGTTCGGCACCAGCCTGGTCGTGGTCACTCATGACCCCGGTTTGGCGGCGCGCATGGATCGGGTGCTGACTATTGAAGATGGTCTTTTGAAACAGCCGTAGAGTATCATTATAGGGAATCGCTGATTTATTCATGTTGAACCGCCAAGACGCCAAGAACGCCAAGATTTTTACAATCCAAGTCTTTTTCTTGGTGACCTTGGCGTCTTGGCGGTTGACGATATGTTTTTCAGAGATTCCTTAGCAAGTTAAAAGGACAGGCATACCGTGTTTGAAATCATCAAGGCCGGCGGCTGGGTCATGTGGCCCCTCATCCTCTGCTCTATCGCCTCGACCGCGATCATCATGGAGCGTTTCTGGTCGCTGCAGGCCCGGCGCATCTGCCCCAAGCATTTGGTGGCGCAGATCTGGCGCTGGGGCAAGGCCAATCAGTTGGATGCCGCTCACCTCGACGCATTGCGCGACAGCTCGCCGCTGGGACGCATCCTCGCCGCGGGGCTCGCCAATCTGCACCACAGCCGCGAGGTGATGAAGGAAAGTATCGAGGAGACCGGCCGGCATGTAGTACATGAAATGGAACGTTACCTTAACACCCTGGGCACTATCGCCTCCATCAGCCCGCTGTTGGGCTTGTTGGGCACGGTGATCGGCACCATTCAGGTGTTCAACGCCATCACCTCACACGGCGTGGGCAATCCCACCGAGATGGCGGGAGGCATCGCCACGGCATTGGTAACCACGGCGGCCGGCATCATCGTCGCCATACCCAGCTTGATCTTTTCACGCCACTTCCGGCGCAAAGTGGATGAACTGGTGGTGAGCATGGAACAGGAAGCCATCAAGATGGTCGAGGTGCTGCACGGCGAGCGTGAAGCGCCAGGGCCTAATTAGCGTTAACAGGCCCTAGGGAAGGACCATGAAATTTCGCGTGACTGAGCGCCGGGATGAGCCGGAATTAAACTTAATCCCACTTATAGATATCATATTTATCTTATTGATTTTCTTCATTACTACGACGACATTCAACCGCGAGGCGGAGATCAGCATAGAACTCCCGGTGGCCAAGGCTGAACCGTCTCGCGCGCAGGACAAGGTGCTGGAGATCATCATAGACGCCCAAGGGCAGTTTTACATCAATCATCAGTTGGTGGTGAATACCGAGATCGAGACTCTCAAGCGGGCGATCCGTAAGGCGGCCGAAGGGCTTAAAGATCCGCCGGTCGTCATCAGCGCCGACGCCAAGACGCCGCACCAGGCTGTAGTGACCGCTATGAGCGCGGCCCAGCAGGTGGGTTTTGTCCATCTTACTTTTGCGACCAAGCAGTTGCAGGACAGTCAGTAAGTAAGGTGTCCACAAACGAACAAACACCCGGCCAGATCTATCGCCGTTTGCTCGGCTATGTGGCGCCCTATTGGAAGGTGTTTATGGTAGGGGTCATGGCCATGGCGGTGTTGGCCGCCACCGAGACCGGCTTTGCGGCTCTGATGAAGCCGCTGCTGGACGGCAGCTTTGTCGCTAAAGATCCCGCTATCATCCGTCTCATTCCGCTGGTCTTGATCGGCCTGTTCGTCGTCCGCGGGGTGGCGGGTTTTCTGTCCTCGTACGGCATCATGTGGGTGGGGCGGCGCGTTATCAAGGATCTGCGCAGTCAGATGTTCCGGCATCTGCTGCGCCTGCCGGCGGGCTACTACGACGCGAACTCGTCCGGGCAACTGCTCTCCAAGCTGGTCTACGACGTGGAGCAGGTCGCCTCCGCCTCGACCAATGTGGTCACGGTGATCGTCAAGGATAGCCTCACCGCCGTGGGTCTGCTCGCCTGGATGTTTTATATCAGTTGGAAACTCGCGCTGATTTTTGTGCTGGCCGGGCCGGCCATCGCCTGGCTGGTGTGGCACGTTAACCGGCGCTTCCGGCGGATCAGCGCGCGCATCCAGGGGACGATGGGCGATGTCACGCACGTCGCCGAGGAGGCCATAGCGGGCCACCGGGTCATCAAGATTTTCGGCGGTCAACAGTACGAGGCGGATCACTTCGAGCGCGTCAACGAATCCAACCGCCATCTCAATATGAAGATGACCGCGACCAGCGCGACCAGCGTCGGCATTACCCAGCTCATCGCCTCCAGCGCGCTGGCCGGCATCATCGCATTTGCCACACTCGGCCCGGTGCTGGAAACCATCACGGTGGGCGGTTTTATGTCTTTTGTGGTGGCGATGGTGATGCTGCTTGCGCCGCTCAAGCGTCTCACCACCATCAATTCGGACCTGCAACGCGGCATCTCCGCGGCGCACAGCGTCTTCACGTTTCTGGACAGTGAGGCGGAAGCGGACACCGGCCGCAAAACCATCACGCGCGCACGCGGTGAGATCGAATATGACCGCGTCACGTTTGCCTATGACCCCGCCAAGGGGCGGGTGTTGCACGACATCAGTTTCAAAGTTGCCCCGGGCCAGACCGTGGCGGTGGTCGGGCGTTCGGGGAGCGGAAAGTCTACGCTGGTGAGCCTGTTGCCGCGTTTCTACGCGCTCGGCGAGGGCAGCATCCGGCTCGACGGTCAGGACATCCGCGATCTGCGTCTTGAAGACCTGCGCAACCAGAT
This sequence comes from Gammaproteobacteria bacterium, assembly GCA_016195665.1. Taxonomy (NCBI): domain Bacteria; kingdom Pseudomonadati; phylum Pseudomonadota; class Gammaproteobacteria; species Gammaproteobacteria bacterium. The sequence goes on from JACPZD010000007.1 coordinate 9,924, forward strand.
CGCCCTGGTGAGCCAGGACGTGGTGCTGTTCAACGACACCATCGCCAACAACATCGCCTACGGCCGGTTGCACGATGCGAGCGAGGCGCAACTCATCGAGGCCGCCGAGGCGGCGTATGCGATGGAATTCATCCGCCACCTCCCGCAGGGCATGAATACGCTGGTGGGCGAGAACGGCGTGCTGCTCTCCGGCGGCCAGCGCCAGCGTCTCGCCATCGCCCGCGCGCTGCTCAAGAATGCGCCGATATTGATTCTGGACGAAGCCACCGCCGCGCTCGATACCGAGTCGGAACGCTACATCCAGGCGGGCCTGGAGCGCCTGATGCACGCGCGCACCACGCTGGTGATCGCCCACCGTTTGTCCACCATCGAGCGCGCCGATCTCATACTCGTCCTGCATCAGGGCCGTATCGTAGAGATGGGCAAGCACGCCGCGCTGCTCGCGCAGGGCGGCCACTATGCGGCCCTGCACCGCATGCAGTTTCATGACTCCGCGAGCCCGCGCGCCGAGGCGCAAGAGACGCATTTTTAGAGGCGCCCGTGAAACGCCTGGATGACTACTGGTATGGTGACAGCGCTCTCACGTTATTGTTGCTGCCGCTGTCGTGGCTGTTTTGCGGAGTGGTTGCGCTGCGCCGCTATGCCTATCGCAAAGGCCTGTTGCCGAGTTACCGCTTGCGGTTACCCGTGATCGTAGCTGGCAACATCACGGCAGGCGGCAGCGGCAAGACGCCGCTGGTTTTATGGCTGGCCGAGTTTCTGCGCGAGGCGGGATACAGGCCGGGCATCATCAGCCGGGGCTATGGCGGGAACTCGAGCGGTGCGCCGCGTGCGGTGAACGCCGGGAGCGATCCCATGGAAGCCGGCGATGAGGCGGTGTTGTTGGCGAGGCGCTGCGCCTGTCCCATCAGGGTGGCAGCCGATCGCGTCGCCGCCGCGCGCGATCTGCCGGCTGAATGTGACGTGATAATCTCCGACGACGGATTGCAGCATTATCGCCTGCGGCGCGACATCGAGATTGCCGTGGTGGATGCCGAGCGCGGCTTCGGCAACGGCCATTGCCTCCCGGCGGGGCCGCTGCGCGAACCGCTGCGCCGCTTGCAGGAAGTGGATCTCATCGTCAACAATGGGAAACGCGACGCCGCCGGATACACCCTGCAACTGCAAGAACTCGCCTTGCATAACCTGCATAACGAGTCGTTGACACGCCACGCCACGGATTTTCAGGGACAAAGGGTGCATGCGGTAGCGGGCATCGGCTACCCCGCGCGTTTCTTTGCGCACCTGCGCCGCTTGGGGCTTGATATTATCGAGCACGGTTTCCCCGATCATCACGCCTTCACGGCGGACGAGATCGAGTTCGGCGATGCCGCGCCCGTCATCATGACGGAAAAGGATGCGGTAAAATGCAGGCGCTTTGCCAAAGCGCACCATTGGTATATGCCGGTGCAGGCCGAACTGGACGCCGCGTTTGGCGAACAACTCCTGACGTTGTTAAAAAATTTTCCGAGGAACCAACATGGATAAAAAACTGCTCGAAATTCTGGTTTGCCCGATCTGCAAAGGCCCATTGGTTTACAAAAAAGACCAAGCCGAACTCATCTGCAAGGCCGACCGCTTGGCCTACCCGATTCGTGACGACATCCCGGTGATGCTGGAGCAAGAGGCGCGCCAGTTGCCTCCTGACGAAGAAGTATAACGGTGGAGTTTAGCGTCATCATCCCGGCGCGCTACGCCTCTACGCGTCTGCCCGGAAAACCGTTGCGCGAAATCGCCGGCAAACCGCTTATTGAACATGTACTGCGCTGCGCGCAGGCGAGCGGTGCGGAGCAGGTGATAGTCGCCACCGATGATGAGCGCATCGCGCAGGTTGTGAAAAAGCTGGGCGCGCAGGTGTGTATGACCGCAGCGCAACATCGCTCCGGCACCGAACGCCTGGCCGAAGTGGTCAGCACGATGCGTCTCTCCAAGGATCGTATCATCGTCAATCTGCAAGGTGATGAGCCGCTCGTCCCGCCGCGCATCATTCACCAGGTCGCGGAGAACCTTGAAAGCCATCCATCCGCCAGCGTGGCGACGCTGTGCACCGCGCTGGAACACGCCTCCGATCTGTTCGATCCGCATGTTGTTAAAGTAGTGAGAGACAGAGAAGATTACGCGCTGTATTTCAGCCGCGCGCCGATACCTTGGGACCGCAGCGCCTTTGCCGATGACGACGTGCGCGAACTGCCGCACCCGCATTACTTCCGGCACATCGGCATCTACGCCTACCGCGCCGGTTTCATCCAGGAGTATGTGAACTGGCCGGAGTGCGAGCTGGAGAAGGCCGAGGCCCTGGAGCAACTGCGTGTGCTGTGGAACGGCCGCAAGATCCATGTCGCCGAGGCCTTGGCGCTGCCGGGGCCAGGGGTGGACACCGAGGCGGACCTGACGCGCGCCGAGGCGTTGCTGGCATCAGCCAAGGATGGGTAGCTTGTGATCCTTAGTGCAGTGATTAGTGCAGTGAAAAGAGGCTATGGATTCCTTTTAAGGCGAAATAGCCCATGGGTGTCGCTATCACTGGTGAAATACAGCGCGCCATCCGGGCCGATGGCGACACCCGCGGGCCGCGCCCAGCGTTCGCCGTCTTCCAGCTGAAATCCGGTGATCAGATCATCGACCCGTTGCGCCTGACCATTCTGGAACCGCACGGCGACGATCTTCGGCGGCCGCCGCGTGGCCGCGTCGCCGAAAAAGCCGCCACCGGGCTGGGTTCCCCAGGAACCGTGCAATGCCACGATGGCATTGAACTCAAGCGCCTTGTCCATCGCGCCTTGCGGCACAAAGGTCATACCCAACGGAGCATTGCGCGACGGGAAGGTCGCCACCGGCGCCACGACATCCTGCATGGGTCGCGGCGGGTTGCGCTTGATGCACTCATCCCGCTTGATGCGTTGACCGTCGTATTGAAACCAGGGCATGCCATGAAATGAGCCGGCATCGATACGGCTGAAATATTCCGGTGGCTGCTCATAACCCAAATGATCGGGCCCATTATTGCTGGCGTATAGTACGCCGGTGGCCGGGTGCCAGGCAAACCCCACGGCATTGCGCAGCCCCGAGGCATAGGTCTCCCATTTCGCCTTACCGCCGTCTTCGCGCAACACCATAATGCCACCACGGCGATCATTAAACGGATAAGGTTCACCGAGATATTGATCGCTGCAATTGCTGCTGATGCCCAGGCTCACATATACCCGCCCGTCAGGGCCGACACCCACGGTGCGGCTGTTGTGCCCGCCACCGCCGGGCAAGGCGGCCAACAATTTCACCGCGTCTGCTGCAAGTTTTTTCTGGCCGGGCCGATAGGGTGCACGATACAAGCCATCCGTGCGGGCAATGAGGATTTCATCCGGCCGGAACGCCACACTGTGCGGATAGTCGCCCAGCGTCACCAATATCTGGGGGGAGGTGTAAGGCGGCGGCAAACGATACACATTCCCGGACTTGGAACCGATGAACAGATCGCCGTTGCTGGAAAACGTTAACAGGCGTGGACCATCAAGCACGTCGGTCAAAAGCTCAAGCTGATACCCCTTCGGCACCCGTGCAAGCCGGTGCTCCCCGCCAATAGTGACGACCTGTTCCTGATAGGCCAGCTTCTCAACAGATGCCTGCGCCACTGCCGTGACGAGGCAGCAGAGAAACAATAAGCCCCCTTTGGGAGTAGGGATCAAGTTCATTGTATGACTATATGAACTGTATAATCCTGCAACTATCTATGATAGTCATACAATCAACCTGACCCCCTCTGGTTTCACCGCCGAATGACGGTTCCAAGAGCCGATTTTTATATAAAGGTTTGTCCTTTGTGTATCCGACCAAGTCGAGGATGAAGTCAACAACTTCAGCCCGTGTAAAGACTGCACCGCGAGATTCTGTTCCTGATGCTGCGGATAATTTCTCAATCGCGGCAGCTACCTTGGGCGAATGGGCGACACTCAAGTCACCATACAAATCAAAACTGAGTTGCCTAGAGATCAAGTTCATGATCCTTTTGATCTGTGCTCAAGAACAAAGGGCCGGGTTAACTGTATGCTGCCCATAGCTCCCGCTTCCCGTCGAACGGGTGGAGCTGCTTTATACAGCCGCTCCATCATCCGGAGACTGATCCGGGTTCTCTTGGGGGCTGGATATTTTTCTTATCCAGTTTGCGTTGCTTTTTTTCTTCTTTCTTTTTTTGCTTGGCTAAATCTTTTTGACGCTTTTCATATTGAAAATTAGGTTGTGCCAACTTGTCACCTTTTTAGCAGTTACGTAGGGTTATGGGGAGAATGTCATATTTCACTTTCTTGTTCCGTAGGTTACCCGTTCCCTGTCAAGAGAACAAGGCCCGCGTCCCACAAGGGATTACAGCTTCCTCACTGGTATCTCAGCGCATCAATGGGTTTCAGGCGGGCCGCCTTGTTGGCGGGATAAAAGCCGAAGAAGATCCCCACGCCGGCGGCGACCAGGAAGGCCATGATAACGGAACTCAGGGTGATGACCACGGCGGTCTCGGTGATTTTATTTGCCAGCACCGCGCCGCCCACGCCCAGAATCACTCCCACCAGGCAGCCCACTACGGAAATGATGATGGCTTCCAGCAGAAACTGCATCAGAATATCCCGCTGCCGGGCGCCGACGGCCATGCGAATGCCGATTTCGCGCGTGCGCTCGGTGACGGACACCAGCATGATGTTCATGATGCCGATGCCTCCGACGACCAGCGATATGGAGGCAATCGCTCCCAGCATGAGCGACATGACGCGAGCGGTTTGCGCCGCCGTGTTGGCGATCGCGGTCAGATTCCGCACACTGAAATCGCTTTCCGTTTCTTCCTGCAAATGATGCCGCTGGCGCAGCAAATCGTTCATTGAGCGTTCGGCCTCCGCCATGGCCTCCGGTGCAGTAGCCTGCGCCACGATGACGCGCACGCTGCCGTGAAACTGGGTGCCGAAGAGTTTTCGTTGCGCGGTGGTGACCGGAATGAGGATGGTGTCGTCCTGATCTCGCCCGTCCAGGCTTTGCCCCTTCACCGCCAGAACCCCGATGACGAGGTAGGGGCTCTGTTTGATTCGAATCGTCTTGCCGACCGGCTCCTCATCGCCGAACAGATTCTTTACGGCGGTCTGCCCCACGAGCGCAACACGCGTGGCTGAGCGCACGTCCGAGTCGGTGAAGGGATAGCCGGCGGCGAGCCGCCAGTCGCGCACCTCCAGGTAGCTCGGTGTGGTTCCGAGCACCTGCGTGCCCCAGTTGTTTTGCCCGTACACGATCTGCGCGCCGCCGGACACGGTGGGCGCGACCGCAGCGATAGTGGGCAGCTCCGCGATGGCCTGTGCGTCGCCCAGGGTAAGGGTGGGCGCCGCTCCGGTTCCTAGCCGCACGCCGCCTGTAGTCGAGGAACCCGACAGGATGATGAACAGGTTGCTACCCATCGAGGCGATGGACTGGTCCACTTGAAACTGCGCACCACGTCCGATGGCCAGCATCAGAATGACGGCGCCGACGCCGATCACCATGCCGAGCATGGTGAGAAACGTGCGCAGCCGGTTCGCGCCCATCGCATGCCACGCCTCGGCGAGCATCGCGCCTATCATGCGTGCGCCTCCTCGGTATGAGTCATGGCGCCATCGTGCACGATACGGCCATCTACAAACCTCACCAGCCGCTTGGCGTAGGACGCGATGTCGTGTTCGTGGGTGACCAGAACGATGGTTATCCCGTCCTCTTTGTTGAGCCGCATAAAGAGATTCATGATCTCCCGGCTGGTCGTCGTGTCGAGGTTGCCGGTCGGCTCGTCCGCCAGGATGAGCCGGGGACGGTTCACCAGTGCGCGGGCAATCGCTGCGCGCTGCTGCTGCCCGCCGGAAATCTGGTTTGACATGGAATTCCCGTAGCCCTTCAGGCCCACCTTTTCAAGCATCTCGAGGGCCTGTGCGCTACGCTCAGAGTTGTTGGCGCCACGATAGACCAGCGGCAGCGCCACGTTGTTCTCCAGGTTGGCGCGCGGCAGTAGATTGAAACCCTGAAACACGAAACCGATTACCTCGTTTCTGAGCCGGGCCAACTGGTCGGTGTCCAGCGTGTCCACGTCCTTGCCGTTGAGTATATAAGTGCCGCTGGTGGGGACATCCAGGCATCCCAGGATGTTCATGAAGGTGGACTTGCCCGAGCCGGACGGCCCCATGACGGCGACAAACTCTCCCGGATAAATAGTGAGGCTGATGTCTTTGAGCACCGGCACGGCGCCCGCCGCGGTTTCGTACTGCTTGCACAGCCGTTCCACGCGTATGACGGGTTCGCTTCCCATCAGAACATTCGCATTCTGAACGTGCTGGGGAGCTGATTCTGATTCGCGCCACTGGATAGCTGCGTGTCTTCCACCACCACCTGGTTCCCGGCCTTGAGTTCCCCGGATAGTACTTCGGTGTAGCGATTGTCGGTGATGCCGGTGGCAGTGTTCACGGGCTTGAGCTGATTATTTTCCAGCACATAAACGGTGCCTGCCGCACCCTCGCGCTTGTTCTCCTTGCCTTTGCGCCTCTCACCCTGGGCAGCGGTGTCCTGCGGCTTGAAGCGCAGCGCAGCATTCGGAACCAGCAGCGCATTCTTGCGCTGAGCCACGATGATGTTGACGTAGGCGGTCATGCCCGGCATCAGGATTTGTTCCGGGTTGTCCACGCTCACCACCACGTTGTAGGTGACCACATTCTGCTGGGTGGTGGGATTTAGCCGCACCTGTTTGACCGTGCCTTCGAAGGACTTGTTCGGGAAGGCATCCACCGTAAACCGCACCGCCTGGTCTTCTTTAATATTGCCGATGTCCGCCTCGGCGAAGCTGGAGTCAATTTGCATCCGGCGCAGGTCCTGGGCGATCTTGAACAAGGTTGGCGTCTGGAAACTCGCCGCCACGGTTTGCCCCACGTCCACCTCGCGCGCGACCACGACGCCGGACACCGGCGAGCGGATGACGCTGTAGCCGAGATTGGTGAGATCTCTTTCATGTTGCGCCCTGGCGAGCGCAAGCTGAGCGCGGGCAGATTTGAGCGACTGCACCGCCTGGTCGAGTTCCTGTTTCGAGATGTACTCCTGCGCGTAGAGCCCGCGGCTCCTGACTTCATTCGCAGCGGCAAGTTCGAGCGCCGCCTGAGCGCTGTTCACGTTCGCCTCGCTCTGTCTGGACTGCGCTTCATAGAGCGCCGCGTCGAGCTCCATCAGCACCTCGCCCTCTTTAACCTTGTCGTTGAAATCCACATAGAGCTTCTTCACCGTCCCCGATACTTGCGTCCCCACACTGACCAATACCACCGGATTCAGCGTGCCATTCGCCGAGACCGTCTGAGTGATGGCGCCGGACTCAACGGCTTGAGTCTTGTAGCGTTCGCCGGAAGATTTCTGGTTTCCTTTCTGCCAGAGAGAAAAACCGGCGGCGCCGATAGCCGCGAGCACCAGCACAAGGGTGAATTTGTTCCATAGCAGTTTTTTGGTATTCATTTATAAGAAGTCATCTCTGAGACGAGTCAATAGTGGTAAAGTCCAGTTGTCCCGCGGCCTGCGCGAGCGTTGACCGGGCGGTGTACCAGCCGTACAAGGCCTGAATATTCTGTTGGCGCGCGCTCGCCAGTGCGCTTTGGGCGGTCAACACGTCCAGAATGTTCCCCACCCCCGCCTTGTAGCGGCCCAGCGCCACACGCTCCGATTGGGACGCGCTCGCCACCAGGCCGGTGCTGGTTTTCAGAGATTGGGTTTGCGTAATCAGGCCCTGATACGCCCTCCACACATCGAGGGCCACCTGCTGGCTCAGGCGGTCGCGCTGCGCCGTGCGGGTTTCGACCTGCGCTTGCGCGGCCTGGGTGCGGTACGTGGTGTTGAAGCCGGTAAACAGCGGGATGCTGACCGAGACTCCCAGCGCGGAACTGTTAGCGGTGCTGGAGAGGGTCGTGTCGTTGTGATTGAGATTGGTGGTGAGCGAAACGCTGGGCATGCCGGAGGCCTTCACCGCCTCGACGTTGGCCTGGGCCGCCTTGATTTGCGCCTCCGCAGCGGCGAGATCGGGCCTGTTCTTGCGCGCTTCCTCAATCAGCCGGGCGACATCCTCCTCGAACTGCTCGTCCGGCGTTCGCGCCAGCGGGGGTGCAATTTCCAACGCCTGGTTCGCATCGAGTCCCATGACGTTGGCGAGAGAGCCTTGCGCATTCCTGGCATCCCCCTCCGCGCGGATGCGGTTCAGCACCGCTTGCGAGTAGGCGGTCTGCGCCTGCAATTTGTCCGCCGGCGTGCCTGCGCCCACGCCATAGCGGGCAGCGGCGGCGTTAAAACTCTCAAAGCTGGATTTCTCCGCTTGCTTGGTGGAATCCACGGCAGCCTGCGTGGCGAAGAGCTGATAATACGCCAGCACCGCGGACAGAAACACGGACTGGATGGTGGCGTCCTGCGTGGCATTGACCGCGGCGAGCACCTGCTTGGCGTTTTCCAAGGTGGCGTCGCGCCCGCCAAAATCGTAAAGCAAATAGCCGAGAGACAGCCCCACGTTCTGCTGGTTATACGTCGCGCTGCTGGTCTCGTTGTGGGTTAACGAACCGGTGGCGTTAATGGATGGCAAATAGGCCGATCCGCTCACGCCGACTTGCGCCGCCTGCGCCCGTGCGTTCGCCCATGCCTCACGGGTTTGCGGATTGTTGCACAGCGCGCGCTCCACCACGTCGGGTAGCGACAGCGGCGCTTTGTCCGTATTAGCGAAGTCGCAAGGCGAGAGCATGACAGGCTTGTTGATGCTTGCCGCCTGCGATTTGGCGGTCAGGTCTCCGGTTGCGAAAGGGTCCGCCAGATCCGCCAGCGCGGTTGAGACGCTGAGCGTCAGAGCCGTTGCAAGCGTTGCCAATTTTGTCCTCATGGCGTTTCCAGTGACATTAAAAACTATTTAATAAATAATGAGATAAACGATAAATCTCAAGTAATTTATAATATCTTAAGCTCGGCTGCACGGGCAGAATAACAGAGACCGTTTGTCTCAGAATTAAATTTTGTTTAGACTCGAAGCAGTTGTGGGGCACCTCTAAAAATCCGATCAAGACGCGAGGGCAAGGCGGAAATGCGCGAAAAAGCGCAGTGTACACGGAGTACATGAGCATTTTGAGTGCATTTCCAACGCACAGGGACGTGCTAGTGTCGCGGGAGGCAGGACGCCGGGAGCGACCAACGCAGCCATCGTGGCTTTAGCGGATTTTTAGAGGTGCCCTGAAACCACCTGCCCGACCGCCGGGTTCCTGGTACTGGGGTTCGTAATGAAGCTACTCGCCGCATTCAAGCCTCGCCTAAGTGAGCATCTGGATAAGGCCACCCTCCAGGATCGCTTCCGGGCGGTGCGCGGGTTGACCGAGGCCCTCTGTCAGTCACTCGCCGACGATGACTATCAGATCCAGTCCATGCCTGATGTCAGTCCGCCCAAGTGGCATCTCGCCCATACCGGTTGGTTCTTCGAGAATTTTCTGCTGATTTGTTTCTTGCCGCGTTACCCGCTGTTTGATCCCCGGTTTGGATATCTGTTCAATTCTTATTATGAGACGGTGGGGAGTTTTCATCCTCGCCCGCAGCGTGGATTGTTGTCGCGGCCCACGGTTACGGAAGTCTATCGCTACCGCAGCCATGTAGATCAGCACGTGTATCGGCTCATCGAGTCGGCCAGTGCCGAAGAATGGAAAACGATCTCGTCATTGCTTGATCTGGGTCTCAATCATGAACAACAGCATCAGGAGCTGTTGCTGACCGACATTAAATATAACTTTGCCTGTAACCCCCTGCGGCCGGCCTATCAGGCACCCACGCCCGCCGGTGTGATCACTGCTGCGCCGCCGTTGCAATGGAGAGACTACGAGGGAGGGCTGTACCGGATAGGCCACAGCGGTGAAGAGTTTGCCTTCGATAATGAACGGCCGCGCCACCGCGTCTATCTGGAAAATTACCGGCTGGCCTCGCGGCCGGTGACCAATGGGGAGTACATTGAGTTCATCGAGGCGGGAGGCTATCAGCGGCCTGAGTATTGGTTATCCGACGGCTGGCGCGCGGTGCAGTCGCAAATCTGGGCGGCGCCGCTCTATTGGGTGCGCGATGGAGGACGCTGGCAGGTGATGACCTTGTCGGGCATGCGCGAGATGGCCGGGCACGAGCCGGTTTGTCACGTGAGCTATTACGAGGCCGATGCCTATGCGCGCTGGGCGGGCAAGCGTCTGCCCGCCGAGGCGGAGTGGGAGCACGCCGCCGCGCGATTAAGCGTGGAGGGAAATTTTCTCGAATCGGGGCGGTTGCATCCTGCTAGTGCAGGCATGGACACGCAGTCACCGGCGCAAATGTACGGCGATGTCTGGGAGTGGACGCAAAGCCCTTATACGGCCTATCCGGGTTACCGGCCGGAGACCGGGGCGCTCGGCGAGTACAACGGAAAATTCATGTGCAGCCAGATAGTGCTGCGCGGCGGCTCATGCGCGAGCTCCGCCGCGCATCTGCGCGCGACCTACCGAAATTTCTTTCCGCCCGAAGCGCGCTGGCAGTTTTCCGGCCTGCGCCTCGCGGAGGACGCCGGATGAGCGTGCCTGTCGCACCGTTGGCCTTTCATGACCTCGCGCCCGAGCTGGATGATTTCCGGGCGGATGTGCTGCAAGGTCTTGCCAAACCACACAAGGAGATCCCTCCGAAATATTTTTACGACGAGCGCGGCTCGCTGTTGTTCGACCGAATCTGCGATCTGGAAGAATATTATCTCACTCGCACCGAGATCGGCCTGCTGCGCCGCCATCAATCTGAACTGGCGGATGCGATAGGGCCGGACTGCCTGCTCATCGAATACGGCAGCGGCAGCAGCAGCAAGGCGCAGATTTTATTGGGGGCGTTGACCCGTCCACGGGTTTACATACCGATAGACATATCCAAAGAATATCTGCTGCGTTCCTCGGCGGAATTTGCCGCCCGTCAGCCGGGTCTTGCCGTGATCGCAGTGTGCGCCGACTACACACGCTTGACGCAACTGCCGCAGGCCATGAAGCATCAGGGCGCAAAAAGGGTCATCTTTTTCCCCGGTTCCAGCATCGGTAACTATAATCCCATGCAGGCGATTCTGCTGCTCAAGACCGCGGCGGCGCTGGTTGGCGCGGGAGGCGGCATGTTGATTGGCGTGGATCTCAAAAAAGACCGCGACGCGCTGCACGCCGCCTACAACGACTCGCAGGGTATAACGGCGGCGTTTAATCTGAATATATTATGGCGTCTACGTCACGAATTGCGCGCCCGCGTCGAGCCTGCCCACTTCCGGCATGACGCCTTTTACAATGAACAGATCGGCAGGATTGAGATGCACTTGGCGAGCACCCGGGATCAAAGCATCAAGTTGGAGGATGACGTATTCAGATTGGCGGAAGGGGAGGGGATACACACTGAAAACTCCTATAAATATACCGTTGAGGAATTCCAAAGTATGGCAGAGGCAGCCGGCTTCAAGCATGAACACGTGTGGCGTGACGCCCGGAATTTATTTAGCCTGCACTATTTGACGGTTGGGTAAAGACTTGTCCGGAGCGATACAAAGAGTGAGGTTTATACAGAAGGCGTGTGGGGCTCTTTTGCTGCTGTTTGTTTGTAACGCCTGGGGTGCGGCGGCGGATCAGATTGATCTCAATCTCGCCAGCGCGGCCCAACTGGTGACTATCAAGGGTATAGGGCCTAAGAAGGCCGAGGCTATTATCAAGTATCGGGAACAGCATGGCGGGTTTCGTACGGTGGACGAGCTGGATAACGTACCGGGCTTTGGAAAAAAGACGGTGGACAAACTGCGGGCGCATCTGAAGGTGACACCCGGTGGGACGGGCTATCCGCGTGAAAAGGATAAGATTAAGGTGAAAATCAAGACTATGAACTTCTGATTGCCTCAGCCTGTCCTAAAAGCGATAAGTCACTCCCAACGCCGCCGACCAGTCGGCGGTAAGCTGTAGTCCGTTCACACGCTGGTATAGCGGCTGCTGAAAAAATCCGTAGACTTCCAGGTACCCGGCCAGCGAATAGCTGAGCCCTGGGCTGAGATAAACAAAGGTTCCACCGCTGTCGGTAGGATTGGCGGCCTCACCCTGTTCGAGGCCGCGCCACAGGCCGTTCAGTTGCAACAATACCCGTAGCCGGTCGTTCAACGTGTGGCGCAGGCCGAGGTCAATGGTGAAACGCTGGCCGGGGCGATAATGCTGGTGTTCAGCCAACGGTTTCTGCCAGAGTCCCTCCGCAAACCAGCTTGATTGGCCACTTGCGAGGGGTTGGGTGTAGAACGCCCCGAGCAATAGATCGGTCGTGCCGGTACCGGGCTGTAGGCTGCGTTCCGCCTCCGCGCCCTCGCTGTTGGTGATCTCGAAACTTCCGGTGGGAAGTTTGAGGCCGAATTTGACCCCGGAGTTCATCGTACTGCGTCGCGGTTCGTTCAGCAAATAGCGGCCGGTCACGCGCACATCACCGATTTCGGTAAACTGCCAGGATTCCGGCTCCAGCAGGGTATCATGCGTGTGGTCGCGGCTGATTAGCGGCAACTGGAATGACCACGCCCAGCGTGTGTTCACCGGATAATCGAGAGTGGCAATCAAGTTACGGTTAATAGTTCGCTTTTCAAGCTCGTCGTCGCTGTTGAATTCGCCGGAAACCTCGTTGCGCCCACGGCGCTGCTGACTCTGATCAATAAATTCATAACGAAGGTCCAGATGTTTCTGTAGGTCATGCCCATCCCCCTGCGCTTCCGCACCCGTATTGATTGAGCAGAAGGCGGAGCCGCAACTGGCCTGGGCGGCGTTGACGATGAGGCTTGCAAGGCCGGCGGCATAAAAAATATTTTTAATTATGTGCTGCATAGCGTGTCCTTTTTTGTGATGTTACGCTTGGGAGCCTCTGACTTAATCAGAGGTTCCCAAGTTGTTCGCGTGTCAGGATAAAAACACCACCGCCGCCGCGCGTGAACTCCGGCCAGACAAAGGGGAGGTCGGGTCGTGACTGAATCAGCGCATGCTCACTGTTGCCTACCTCGACCACCAAAAGTCCGTGAGGATTGAGATACTGCGCGGCCTCCTGCAAGATGCGCTGCACGATGTCCAGCCCGTCCTGCCCGGCCGCAAGACCCAATGGCGGTTCGTGGCGAAACTCCGCAGGCAGCGCCGCCATATCGGCGGCATCCACGTAAGGCGGGTTGCTCACGATGAGGTCATATTTTCTACCTTGCAAGGCGCTGAACAGGTCGGACTGAATGGCATGCACGCGATCCTCCAGACCATAACGCTGAATGTTGGTGCCGGCGACTGCAAGGGCATCAACTGAAATGTCGGCGGCATCCACCTCCGCTTCGGGAAAGGCGTGGGCGCAGGCAATGGCGATACAGCCGCTGCCGGTGCACAAATCCAGTATACGATGTACCGGTGCGTCGCCCAGCCAGGGTTCGAAGTGATTTTCGATGAGTTCAGCGATAGGAGAGCGCGGCACCAGCACACGCTCGTCTACATAAAAACGTAAGCCCGCAAACCAGGCTTCGTGGGTCAAATACGCAGCGGGTTTGCGCTCCTGGATGCGGCGCAGCAACAGCGTGACGATGGCTTCTTTTTCAGTTTGAGTAAGCCGCGCCTGATAGAAGTCGGCGGGGAGCACAAGCGGCAGATGCAGCGCATGCAGCACGAGGTGGGCGGCTTCGTCTATGGCGTTGTCGGTGCCGTGGCCAAAAAACAATTCCGCTGCATTGAACCGGCTCGCACCCCATCGGATGAAGTCGCCCACGGTCTCCAATTCTGTGACGGCTTGTTGCCGGAGGTCAGCCATGTTTAATTAGAACTTATCCATAAATAATTTACCGCAGAGGACGCAGAGGAATACCCATCGAGAATGGTTTGGTTCTCCTCCGCGCCCTCCGCGGTGAAGCTTTTTAGCGCAAGGGACACAGGGGAACTATTTGTGGATATGCCCTTAGACATGCGACAGGTGTCGGGTGCGGCAACCTTCGGCATCGCACCACAGCGCACTGCCTTGCTCGTACCAGTCGCCTAGCACGATGCGCTGCGCGGGTCGGCTGTTGAGCTGAAAGTCGTGCACCGCCGGGCGATGCGTGTGGCCGTGTATCAGGCGCAGGACGTTATGATCGAGCATGGCCTGTTCGACGGCCTGATGATTCACATCCATGATGTAGCCGGGTTTGATGCTGGTTTGCAGCCGGCTCTCGGCGCGCATGCCTTGAGCGAGCCTCACACGTTCGGCAAAAGGCAGAGATAAAAACTGTTTTTGCCACTGCGGATTGCGTACCGTTTGACGGAATTTTTGATAGTCAATATCGTCAGTACAGAGGGTGTCGCCATGCATGAGTAGCGTAGGGGTGTCCGCGAGATCAATCACGCACGCCTCGGGCAATAACCGGCAACCGCTGGCGGACGCAAAATCCTCGCCGAGCAAGAAATCACGATTGCCGTGCATGAGATAAACCTCTGTACCGCTGTCTCTCAGGTCGTGCAGTGCGGCGATGATACGCTGATGCTCAGGCTGGTTGTCATCGTCGCCCAGCCAGACCTCGAACAGATCCCCGAGAATATACAATGCCTGGGCGTGGCGCGCCTCTCCGCCGATAAAGTTCAGAAACAACTCGGTAATCGCCGGCCGTTCTGGGCTGAGGTGCAGATCGGAGATAAACAGGGCGTTACTTCGGCTTGGCAACCTGTACCTCGGCGACTTTGTTTGCTTTGCCCTCGGCGGTTACAGGGGCGGTGGCAGGTTTCTTTTTTGCTTTCCGCTTGAACGTTTTTTTCGTAGCGGCTTTGATCTCCGGTTTCGCAGAGGCGACTATGGTCGGAGGAGCGGGGGGCTCGACCGTGATCGTGTTTATAGTGATAAGCGTTTTCGGAACGTCCGACACAAACATACCGCCGGATCCGGTGGGGACCTTATTGATACGATCCACTATGTCCATACCCTGCACGACCTTGCCGAACACCGTGTAACCCCAGTAGCCCTCCTTGGGGGCGGAGTGGTTGAGGTGCAGATTATCAATAGTGTTGATGAAAAATTGATTCTTGGCGGAATGCGGATCGAAATCCCGCGCCATGGCGATGGCGCCGCGGTCATTTTTAAGACCGTTATTGGCCTCGCTCTGAATGGCGGCGTGGGTGGGACGCGGTTCATAAGAAGCATTGACCGCACCACCTTGTATCATGAAATCCTTAACCACGCGGTGGAATATCGTTCCGTCGTAGGCCTTTTCGCGCACATAGCTTAGAAAATTCTCGACCGTCTTCGGCGCCTTGTTCTTATCCAATTCCACGACGATGTCACCCATTGTGGTCTGGATGCGTACCCGTGGGAGATCAGGGGCGCCCGGCGTGTCGGCATAGACGGAAGTTGTGAAAACGGCAAAGACGATGGCAAGACCGGGTAGTAAATCTTTCATAGCGTCAACATCCGTGGTTGGGAGGCAGCGTCTTGTAGATGATAATGGGTTTAAGGCATGATAAAAAGGGGGTAACGGAATCAATTTTATTTCGCCCCGCGCGCATGAACCCGCGCAGACGACTAATAGTGGGTGAGGTGCAACGCACCGGACGGGTGGTGCAGGAAGCATCACCCTGGACCCTGCAAGCGCAGCAGGATGTGGAGTGAAGAAGGGCGAGAGCGTAGCAAGGCTGCGCTTTGAAGGAGCACATGGAAGCGAGGGAGCGATAGCGGACGAGCGGTGTGCGACGCCCCCCGCGTAGCCGTAGGGCCGGATGTTTTGTCGGAGTCCGCGCGGTAGCGCGGGTGGAGACAAAATAGGAGGCAACCGGCACGGCG
>JACPZD010000008.1 GCA_016195665.1 Gammaproteobacteria bacterium
CGTAGGCTTTGTATTCACCGCCGTGCAGCCCTGCCATGACTTTGGTCAAGGCCGCCGTCAGGGTGGTCTTGCCATGGTCTACGTGGCCGATGGTGCCTACGTTTAAATGCGGCTTGGTCCGCTCAAATTTTGCCTTGGACACGGTACTCTCCTCTTATGATGCTTTCTTGATGACGGCTTCTGCAATACTGTTGGGTGCTTCAGCGTATTTCACGAATTCCATAGAATAGGTGGCGCGGCCCTGCGTCGCGGAACGGAGATCGGTGGAATAGCCAAACATCTCCTTG
The DNA here is from genome assembly GCA_016195665.1 of Gammaproteobacteria bacterium. Lineage (NCBI taxonomy): Bacteria > Pseudomonadati > Pseudomonadota > Gammaproteobacteria > Gammaproteobacteria bacterium. The sequence continues at coordinate 288 of JACPZD010000008.1, forward strand.
AGCGGCACCTCGGCGGTGACGATCTTGCCGGCGGGCGAGTCGTCGGTGCCTTGCACCAGTCCGCGCCTGCGGTTCAAATCACCCATCACAACACCCAGATAATCCTCGGGGGCCACTACCTCGACCTTCATGATCGGCTCAAGCAGCACCGGGCTGGCCTTCTTCACGCCTTCTTTAAGGCCCATGGATCCCGCGATCTTGAACGCCATTTCGTTCGAGTCCACGTCGTGGTAAGAACCGTCGAAGATCGTGACGCGGATGTCCACCAGCGGGAACCCGGCAATGACGCCGTTCTTCATCTGTTCCTGCACACCCTTGTCCACGGCCGGGATATATTCCCTGGGTACTACGCCGCCCACAATGCCATTGACGAATTCGTAGCCCGTGCCGGCCGGCAGCGGCTCGATCTTGAGCCAAACGTGGCCGTACTGACCGCGCCCGCCGGACTGGCGCACAAACTTGCCTTCCTGTTCCACGCCTTTGCGGATGGTCTCGCGGTAGGCGACCTGCGGCGCGCCGACATTGGCCTCGACGCTGAATTCGCGCTTCATGCGGTCCACGATAATTTCCAAATGCAGCTCGCCCATACCGGAGATGATGGTCTGACCGGACTCCTCGTCGGTGTGCACACGGAACGAAGGATCCTCGGCGGCGAGCTTGCTGAGCGCAACGCCCATCTTTTCCTGGTCGGCCTTGGTCTTGGGCTCGACGGCGACGGAGATCACCGGCTCCGGAAACTCCATACGCTCCAGGGTGATAACCTGCTTGAGGTCGCACAGGGTATCGCCGGTGCTGACGTTCTTGAGGCCGATCGCTGCGGCGATATCACCAGCGCGCACCTCTTTGATCTCCTCGCGGTTATTGGCGTGCATCTGTACGATACGGCCGATGCGCTCCTTGCTGTCCTTCACCGGGTTGTACAAGGCGTCACCGGAATTCAACACGCCTGAATAGACCCTGAAAAAGGTCAGCGTACCGACAAACGGGTCGGTCGCAATCTTGAAGGCCAGCGCCGCGAAGGGTTCCTCGTCCGAGGCATGACGCTCAGCGAGGGTTTCCGCAGCGTCGTCCAAATGACCTTTAATCGGGGGTTTATCTATGGGGGAAGGCAGGTATTCGATGACGGCGTCCAGCATGGCCTGTACGCCCTTGTTCTTGAACGCGGAGCCGCACAGTACCGGCACGATCTCGGACTTCAGGGTGCGCGCGCGCAGGCCCTTTTTGATTTCCTCATTGGTCAATTCTACACCATGAAGGTATTTCTCCATGGACTCTTCGGAACCCTCTGCGGCGGCCTCGATCAATTTTTCGCGCCACTCCTTGCAGGCGGCCAGCATGCCGGCCGGGACGTCGCGCTCATCGAACCGCATGCCTTGGGTGGCGTCGTCCCAATAAATGGCCTTCATCTTGACCAGGTCCACCACGCCCTCGTACTTCTCTTCCGCGCCGATGGGTAATTGCAGGGGCACCGCATTGGCGCCGAGACGCTTTTTGATCTGCTCTACGACGCGCAGAAAATCGGCGCCGGCGCGATCCATCTTGTTAACGAAGGCCAGGCGCGGTACGCCGTATTTATTGGCCTGCCGCCATACGGTTTCAGATTGCGGCTCCACGCCGCCGACCGCGCAGAACAGCATGCAGGCGCCGTCCAGCACACGCAGGGAACGCTCGACTTCGATGGTGAAGTCTACGTGCCCCGGGGTGTCGATAATATTGACGCGGTGTTCGGGAAAATTCTTGCCCATGCCGCTCCAGAAACAGGTGGTCGCGGCGGAGGTGATGGTAATCCCGCGCTCCTGCTCCTGCGGCATCCAGTCCATGGTGGCCGCGCCGTCATGCACCTCACCCATCTTGTGCGAGACACCGGTGTAAAAAAGCACGCGCTCGGTGGTCGTGGTCTTACCGGCGTCAATGTGGGCACTGATACCGATGTTCCGATAGCGTTCAATAGGGGTTTTACGTGGCACGACTGTATTCTCTATATATAAATCTAAATAAAATACTTAACTGCTGTGTTACCAGCGGTAGTGGGCAAAGGCCTTATTGGCCTCGGCCATACGATGAGTCTCCTCACGCTTTTTCACTGCTGCGCCCTTGCTCTCGTAGGCGTCCATAATCTCGCCCGCCAGGCGCATGCTCATGGATTTCTCGCCACGCTTGCGGGCCGCCTCGACCAGCCAGCGCATCGCCAGCGCGGTACGGCGCGCGGCGCGCACCTCGACCGGCACCTGATAGGTGGCTCCACCCACGCGGCGCGACTTGACCTCCACCATCGGGCGGACGTTTTCGAGCGCCTTGCCGAGCACTTCCATGGGTTCGCCCTTGCTCTTGGTTTCCACCTGGCCGAGCGCACCGTAGATGATCTTTTCCGCCACGGATTTTTTGCCGCTGTCCATGACTACGTTGATAAACTTGGCCAGCATCTCGCTCCCGTACTTGGGGTCCGGGATGACTATCCGTTTTGCGGCGACTCGTCTTCTTGGCATGCTTACACCTGTTACCTTTGTTTTCCTACATACAAGTGAGGAGTAAGGCGTGAGGCGTAACCCCTCACGCCTCACGCCTTACTCCTCACGTTTTTACGACTTGGGCCGTTTCGCGCCGTACTTGGAGCGGCCCTGACGCCGGGCGGTGACGCCCGAGGTGTCCAGACTGCCGCGCACGGTATGGTAGCGCACGCCCGGCAGGTCCTTGACGCGCCCGCCGCGGATCAATACCACGGAGTGCTCCTGGAGATTGTGCCCCTCACCGCCGATGTAGCTGCTCACTTCCATGCCGTTGGTGAGGCGCACACGCGCCACCTTACGCAAGGCCGAGTTGGGCTTTTTAGGCGTAGTGGTATAAACGCGGGTGCACACGCCGCGCTTTTGCGGGCACTGGGCCAACGCGGGGACAGTGCTCTTGGCCTGCTGCCGCAAGCGCGGCTTGCGTACCAATTGATTAGTGGTTGACATAATGCTCCGGCTCGGTAACGCTTGGTGAACGCGCTTCTCTACAAGTTAAAGCGTCTTTAACGCTATAAAAAACAAAAAACGAGACACAACGCCCGCATCGCGGACGGGCGTCCCAAACTCACCCATCAAAGAAGCGAGATTGTAGTTTTAGAAGGGGTGCCCTGTCAAGCAGATACGCCCCTTTAGACCCGGTTCCACGCAAAGACGCAAAGCCGCTAAGGTATTATCATCAAGCCCTTTGCGTGCTTGGCGGCTTGGCGTGATTATGGCCCGGTTCCGCCCAGTCAGGCCTGCGAGGCGCGCATGGCCTGGTCCAGGGTCTCCACGCTGTCGCCGCTGATCTCCGCGGTGACCACGTCCGTAGGCGCCTGCTCACGCGGCGCACCGTGGCGTTTACGGTGACGCTCCGCGTGATAGGCCAGGCCTGTCCCCGCCGGGATCAGACGCCCTACGATGACGTTTTCCTTGAGCCCGCGCAGCTCATCCCACTTGCCGCTCACCGAGGCCTCGGTCAACACGCGGGTGGTCTCCTGGAACGAGGCCGCGGAGATGAAGGACTGGGTCGCCAGCGAGGCCTTGGTGATACCCAGCAGGATCGGTTCGTAGGCGGCCGGTTGCTTGCCTTCGGCGGTGACCCGCTGATTCTCTTCCAGGATGCGCGGACGATCCACCTGTTCACCCCTGAGGAACTTGGTATCTCCGGACGCCGTCACTTCCACCTTGCGCAACATCTGGCGCACGATCACCTCGATGTGCTTGTCGTTGATCTTCACGCCCTGCAACCGGTAAACGTCCTGCACCTCGTTGACGATGTAATTGGCCAGCGCCGGCACGCCCAGCAAACGCAGGATATCGTGCGGGGCGGGCGGGCCGTCCGCGATCACCTCGCCGCGCTCCACGTGCTCGCCCTCGAACACGGTAACGTGACGCCACTTCGGGATCAGTTCTTCATGGGTTTCACCGTCCGGGCCGGTGATAATCAACCGCTGCTTGCCCTTGGTGTCCTTGCCGAAGCTGATGGTGCCGGAGATCTCGGCGAGGATCGCCGGTTCCTTGGGCTTGCGCGCCTCGAACAGATCCGCCACACGCGGCAGACCGCCGGTGATGTCGCGGGTCTTGGAGGATTCCTGCGGGATACGCGCGATGACGTCGCCTACGCCCATGCGCGAGCCGTCTTCCACGCTCACGATGGCCCCGGCGGGCAGATAATAATGCGCCGGGATGTCGGTGCCGGCGATGGACAGATCCTTGCCCTTTTCATCCACCAGCTTCACCATCGGACGCAGGTCCTTGGCGCTCGCGGCGCGCTGTTTGGGATCGGTGACCACCATGCTGGTGAGGCCGGTGACCTCGTCGGCCTGCCGATGAACGGTGACGCCCTCGACAAAGTCGCTGAACTTGATGCGGCCCGCCACCTCGGTAATCACGGGGTGGGTGTGGGGGTCCCAGTGCGCCACGATCTGGCCTGGCGCCACCTCGTCGCTTTCGCTGACCGTCAGCACCGCGCCGTAAGGCACGCGGTAACGCTCGCGCTCCCGGCCGAACTCGTCCACCAGGGTAAGCTCTCCGGAACGCGACACGGCGACGTAATTGCCGCTCTGGTGCTGCACCAGCTTGATGTTATGCAGCTTGACCTTGCCCTTGGATTTGATCTCCACGCTGTTGACCGCGGCCGCGCGTGACGCCGCGCCGCCGATGTGGAAGGTGCGCATGGTGAGCTGCGTACCCGGTTCGCCGATGGATTGCGCCGCGATGACGCCGACCGCCTCGCCGATATTGATCGGGTGACCGCGACCGAGGTCGCGCCCGTAACAGGCGCGGCAGATGCCGTGTTGCGTCTCGCAGGTGATCGGCGAGCGCACCTTGATCTGGTCTATGCTGAGATCTTCGAGCTTGTCCACCCAGCGCTCGTCCAGCAGCGTCCCGGCGGGGACGGCGATCTTCTTGGAGCCCGGCGCCGGCACATCCTCGGCCGTGACGCGGCCGAGCACACGTTCGCGCAAGGGCTCAACCACGTCGCCGCCCTCGATGAGCGGGCTCATGGTAAGACCCTGGCGAGTGCCGCAATCATCTCCTGTCACGACGAGATCCTGCGCCACGTCCACCAGACGCCGGGTGAGATAACCGGAGTTGGCGGTCTTGAGCGCGGTATCGGCAAGACCCTTGCGCGCACCGTGGGTGGAGATGAAGTATTGCAACACGTCCAGACCCTCACGGAAATTGGCGGTGATCGGCGTCTCGATGATGGAGCCGTCCGGCTTGGCCATCAGGCCGCGCATACCGGCCAACTGACGGATCTGGGCGGCGCTGCCGCGGGCGCCGGAGTCGGCCATCATATAAATGGAGTTGAACGAGGCCTGCCTGACGGGCTTGCCGGCCTTGTCCTTGACCATCTCCGTGCCCAGCTTGTCCATCATGGCCTTGGCGACCTGGTCATTGGTGTGCGACCAGATATCCACGACCTTGTTATAGCGCTCGCCGTTGGTGACCAGACCGGAGGCGTATTGGTTTTCGATTTCTTTTACCTCTTTCTCGGCGGCGCCGATGATCTTGCCCTTCTCATCCGGCACGACCATGTCATCCACACCGATGGAGACCCCGGAACGGGTGGCCTGGGCGAAACCGGTGTACATGAGCTGGTCGGCCAGCACGACGGTCTCCTTCAGACCGACCGTCCGGTAACAGGCGTTGATCAGCCGCGAGATGGCCTTCTTGGTCATGTTCTGATTGACGGCGTCGAACGGCATACCTTCGGGCAGCAACTCGAACAACAGGGCGCGGCCCACGGTGGTGTCCGCCAGCCGGGTGCTGCGATGCCTTTCCCCCGCGTCATCAATCCGGGTCTCGTTGATGCGCACCTTAACCTTGGCCTGCAGTTGGACGGCGCGGGTCTCGTAGGCGCGGTGCACCTCGGCGAGGTCCGCGAACACCATCCCCTCACCCTTGGCATTCACACGCTCGCGGGTCATGGAGTACAAGCCCAGCACCACGTCCTGCGAAGGCACGATGATGGGTTCGCCGTTGGCGGGCGAAAGAATATTGTTGGTGGACATCATGAGCGTGCGCGCTTCAAGCTGGGCCTCGAGCGAGAGCGGCACGTGCACCGCCATCTGGTCGCCGTCAAAGTCGGCGTTGAACGCAGTACAAACGAGCGGGTGCAACTGGATCGCCTTGCCCTCGATCAGCACCGGTTCAAAGGCCTGAATGCCCAAACGGTGCAGGGTAGGCGCGCGGTTCATCATCACCGGATGTTCGCGGATGACCTCTTCGAGAATATCCCACACCTCCGGCCCCTCGCGCTCGACGATTTTTTTGGCCGCCTTGATGTTGGTGGCGAGCCCACGCCGTTCGAGCTTGCTGAAGATGAAAGGCTTGAACAATTCGAGCGCCATCTTCTTGGGAAGCCCGCATTGATGCAGGCGCAGCGTCGGCCCGACCACGATCACCGAACGGCCGGAATAATCCACGCGCTTGCCGAGCAGGTTCTGGCGGAAGCGGCCCTGCTTGCCCTTGATCATGTCGGCGAGCGACTTGAGGGCGCGCTTGTTGGAACCGGTGATCGCCTTGCCGCGCCGGCCGTTGTCGAGCAGCGCGTCCACCGCCTCTTGCAGCATACGCTTTTCATTGCGCACGATGATGTCGGGCGCATTCAAATCGAGCAGCCGTTTCAGACGATTATTGCGGTTGATGACGCGCCGGTAAAGATCATTGAGGTCGGAGGTCGCAAAGCGGCCGCCGTCGAGCGGCACCAGGGGGCGCAATTCCGGCGGCAACACCGGCAGTACCCTGAGCACGATCCACTCCGGCTTGTTGCCGGATCCGATGAAGGCCTCCAGCAGCTTCAGGCGCTTGGAGAGTTTTTTGATCTTGGTCTCGGAACCGGAGCCGGCCAGCTCCTCGCGGATCTTGACGACCTCGGCCTTGAGATCCATGCTTTTCAGCAGTTCGTAGACCGCCTCGGCGCCCATGCGGGCATCGAACTCGTCGCCGTTTTCCTCGATGGCCTCGAGATAGGCCTCGTCGGAGAGCAACTGCCCGCGCTCCAGCGTGGTCATGCCGGGGTCCACCACCACAAAGCTTTCGAAATACAGCACGCGCTCAATGTCGCGCAGCGTCATATCGAGCAGCAGACCGATGCGCGAGGGCAGCGACTTCAAAAACCAGATGTGCGCGACCGGGCTGGCGAGCTCGATATGGCCCATGCGTTCGCGGCGCACCTTGGCGAGCGTCACTTCGACGCCGCACTTTTCGCAAATCACGCCGCGATGTTTGAGGCGTTTGTATTTACCGCACAGGCATTCATAATCCTTGACCGGGCCGAAGATCTTGGCGCAGAACAGGCCGTCGCGTTCCGGCTTGAAGGTGCGGTAATTGATGGTCTCGGGCTTCTTGACCTCGCCGAAGGACCAGGAGCGGATCTTCTCCGGCGAGGCGAGCCCGATGCGGATGGCGTCGAACTCTTCGACCTGCTCTTGCTGCTTCAACAAATTCATTAAATCTCTCATGGTCTCTCTCCTGCTGCGGCGTATATGTGGAGCGAATGGATTCGTTGTAGGGCCGAATTCATTCGGCCGACATCGTGCGAATGAATTCGCACCTACCTAGGTTTGCTCCAATTCGATGTCTATCCCCAGCGAACGAATCTCTTTAATCAACACATTAAACGACTCGGGCATGCTGGGTTCCATACGGTGATCGCCGTCCACGATGTTTTTGTACATCTTGGTGCGGCCCGCCACGTCGTCCGATTTGACGGTGAGCATCTCCTGCAGGGTGTAGGCGGCGCCATACGCCTCGAGCGCCCACACCTCCATCTCTCCGAAGCGCTGGCCGCCGAACTGGGCCTTGCCGCCCAGCGGTTGTTGAGTGACCAGACTGTACGGGCCCGTGGAGCGCGCATGCATCTTGTCGTCCACCAGATGGTTGAGCTTGAGCATGTACATATAGCCCACCGAGATGGGACGATCGAAGGACTCGCCGGTGCGCCCGTCATAGAGCGTGGTCTGACCGCTCAGCGGCAGACCGGCGAGCTCCAGCATGTGCTTGATCTCCTGCTCGGCGGCGCCGTCGAACACCGGCGTGGCCATCGGGACGCCGTCGCGCAGGTTGTGGGCCAGCGTCAAGGTCTCTTCATCGGATAGAGATTTCAGATCCTCTTTCTTGCCGCTCGAGTTGTAGATGTTGTCCAGGAACTTGCGCACCTCGGAGGTCTTGCGGTGCTGATCGAGCATCTGACCTATCTTTATGCCCAGCCCCTTGGCCGCCCAGCCCAAGTGGATCTCCAGCACCTGGCCCACGTTCATGCGCGAAGGCACGCCCAGGGGATTCAGCACCAGATCCACCGGTGTGCCATCCGCCATGTAAGGCATGTCTTCGACCGGCACGATCATCGAGACCACGCCCTTGTTCCCGTGTCGGCCGGCCATCTTGTCACCGGGCTGAATGCGGCGGCGCACGGCCATATAGACCTTGACCATCTTAAGCACGCCGGGGCCGAGGTCATCACCGGAGGTGAGCTTGGCGCGCTTTTCCTCGAACCGCGCATCGAAATCCTTACGCTGTTGCTTGATCTGTTCGCTCACCAGCTCCAGTTGATCGCTGGCCTCTTCATTGCGCAGCCTGATATCAAACCATTTTTCACGCGCGACCTCACTCAGGTAGCCCTTGGTGATCTTGGCGCCGGCCTTGAGCCCCTTGGGGCCTCCCTCCGCGGTCTTGCCCACCAGCATCTTTTCGATACGCTGGTAGATGTCATCCTCCATGATGCGCAACTGGTCGTGCAGATCCTTCTTGACCTTGGCGAGCTCGGCATTCTCGATGGCCTGGGCGCGTTCGTCCTTTTCCACGCCGTCGCGGGTGAAGACCTGCACGTCTATGACCGTGCCGATCATCCCGGAGGGGACGCGCAAGCTCGTGTCTTTAACGTCCGACGCCTTCTCGCCGAAGATGGCGCGCAGCAGTTTTTCTTCCGGCGTAAGCTGGGTCTCGCTCTTGGGCGTTACCTTGCCGACCAGAATGTCGCCCGGCTTTACCTCTGCGCCGATATAGACGATGCCCGACTCATCCAGCTTGGCGAGCGCGCCCTCACCGACGTAGGGGATGTCGCGGGTGATCTCCTCGGAACCCAGCTTGGTGTCGCGGGAAACGCAACTCAGCTCTTCGATATGAATGGTGGTGAAGCGCTCCTCCTCCACCACACGCTCGGAGATCAAGATGGAGTCCTCGAAGTTATAACCGTTCCAGGGCATGAAGGCGACCAGCACGTTTTGACCCAGCGCGAGTTCGCCCAGATCCGTGGACGGGCCGTCGGCGAGCACGTCGCCGCGCGCGATCACGTCGCCGATCTTGACCAGCGGGCGCTGATTGATGCAGGTGTTCTGATTGGAGCGCGTGTATTTGGTGAGATTATAAATGTCCACACCGGGTTCGCCGGCCGCGGTCTCCTCGTCGTTGACGCGCACCACGATGCGTCCCGCGTCCACCGAGTCCACCACGCCGCCGCGGCGCGCGACGACCGTCACGCCGGAATCCTTGGCTACCGGCCACTCCATGCCGGTACCCACCAGCGGCTTCTCGGTGCGCAGGGTCGGGACGGCCTGACGCTGCATGTTGGAACCCATCAAGGCGCGGTTGGCGTCGTCGTGCTCCAGGAAGGGGATGAGCGAGGCCGCCACCGAAACAATCTGTTTGGGCGACACGTCCATATAATTCACCTTGTCGGGCGTGGACAGGGTGAATTCATTCTCGTGCCGGCTGGAAACCAGCTCGTCTATCAGGCGACCTTTTTCGTCCAGCGTGGCGTTGGCCTGGGCGATGACGTATTGACCTTCCTCGATGGCGGAAAGGTATTCGATCTTGTTGGTGACCTTGCCGTCCCCGACCTTGCGGTACGGGGTTTCCAGGAAGCCGTATTCGTTGGTCCGCGCATACACGGCGAGCGAGTTGATCAGGCCGATGTTCGGACCTTCCGGCGTCTCGATCGGACACACCCGCCCGTAGTGCGTGGGGTGCACGTCGCGCACCTCGAAGCCCGCGCGCTCGCGGGTCAGGCCGCCCGGCCCCAGGGCCGAAACGCGGCGCTTGTGAGTGACCTCGGAGAGCGGGTTGTTTTGATCCATGAATTGCGACAACTGGCTGGAACCGAAGAATTCCTTGATCGCCGCCGCGACCGGTTTGGCGTTGATCAACTCGTGCGGCATCAGACCTTCCGACTCGGCCAGGCTCAAGCGCTCCTTCACGGCGCGCTCGACGCGCACCAGGCCGATGCGGAACTGGTTCTCCACCATCTCGCCCACGCAGCGGATGCGGCGATTGCCGAGGTGATCAATATCATCCACGGTGCCGCTGCCGTTCTTGATGTCTATCAGCACCTTCAGCACGGAGATGATGTCCTGCTTCGACAGCACACCGGAGCCGGTGGTCTCTTTAACCCCCACGCGGCGGTTGAACTTCATGCGGCCGACCGGCGACAGGTCATAGCGGTCGCTGCTGAAAAACAGATTATTGAACAGCACCTGCGCAGCTTCTTTGCTGGGCGGCTCGCCGGGCCGCATCATGCGGTAGATCTCGATCTGGGCCTCGGCGGCGGTGCGGGTGCTGTCTACGCGCAGGGTATCGGAAATATAACTGCCGCGATCCAGGTCGTTGGTGAACAGCGTCTTGATCTCCTGCATGCCCGCCTTGCGGAGCTTGTTCAGCAGATCAAGCGAAACGACATCATTGGCGTTGGCTATGATTTCGCCGGTCTCCTTGTCTATCAAGTTATGCGCCAGCACCTTGCCGATCAAATAGTCCTGCGGCGCCTCGAGCGTCTTGAGACCGATCTTCTCCATGTCACGGATATGGCGCGCGGTGATGCGCCGGCCGGACTCCACAAGAACCTTGCCCTTGTTGTCCTTGATATCGAACGTGGCCATCTCGCCGCGTAAGCGGCTCGGCACCAGATCGAGCTTGATAACCTCTTTGACCAGTCTGAAGGTGTTGGTCTCGAAGAAGATCTCCAGCACCTGTTCGGTCGTGTAATCGAGCGCGCGCAGCAATACCGACGCGGGCAACTTGCGGCGCCGGTCTATGCGCACGAACACCAGATCCTTGGGATCGAATTCGAAGTCCAGCCACGAGCCGCGGTAGGGGATGATGCGCGCCGAGAACAGCAGCTTGCCGGAAGAGTGGGTCTTGCCCTTGTCGTGATCGAAGAATACGCCGGGCGAGCGGTGCAACTGCGACACGATGACGCGCTCGGTGCCGTTGATGACAAAGGTGCCGTTTTCGGTCATCAGGGGCAGCTCGCCCATGTAGACCTCTTGCTCACGGATGTCCTTTACGACGGGCTTGTCGCTGGGCGCTTCCTTGTCGTAGATGACCAGCCGCACCTTCACCCGCAGCGGCGCGGCGTAGGTCATGCCGCGCATCTGGCACTCCTTCACGTCGAATACCGGCGCGCCCAGGCGATAGCTGACGTATTCCAACGCGGCGTTGCCGGAGTAACTGGTGATCGGAAACACCGACCTGAAGGCCGCATGCAATCCGTGCTCCTGCCGTTTCTCGGCAGTCACCTCCTCCTGCAAAAAACTGCGATACGAATCCAGTTGGATGGCCAGCAGATACGGCACTTCCAAAATGCTGGGACGCTTACCGAAATTCTTGCGTATGCGCTTTTTTTCAGTGAAAGAGTAGGTCATGATTGCTCCTCAAAATAGGGGCCAGGAACCGGCAACGCCAAAAGGCCGGTGGCTTGCGCCACCAGCCGAACGGGAGATAAGCAGGCCGAATGAATTCGGCCCTACCTCCATAAGAAATGGACAACGGGCCAACAGGGCTACTTGATCTCGACCGCAGCGCCTGCTTCCTCCAGTTGCTTTTTGATATCTTCGGCGTCTTTCTTGGGGATACCCTCTTTAACCACCGAGGGCGCGCCTTCCACCAGATCCTTCGCCTCCTTCAGGCCCAGACCCGTGATGGTGCGGATCACCTTGATGACGCCGACCTTGTTCTCGCCGAACTTGGTCATGGTGACGGTGAACTCGGTCTGCTCTTCCGCCGCTGGACCCGCGCCCGCCGCAGGACCCGCAGCCACCGCGACCGCCGCGGACACACCGAACTTTTCCTCCATCGCCGAGATCAGGTCTACTATATCAACGACGGTCATGTTCCCGACGGTTTCTAAAATCTGCTCTTTGGTTACAGCCATGTCAGTGCTCCTGAATAAATTAAATTAAAAGTTGCGTAAAATGTGAGAGTGCGGATTATGCAGCGGCAGCGGACTTTTGATCCCGCACCGCGGCCAGCGTGCGAACCAGTTTGCCAACCGGCGCCTTCATCACCGCCAACAACATGCTGAGCGCTACGTTGCGGCTCGGCATCTTGGCCAGCCTCTGAAGCTCGGCCGGGGTCAGCAGTTTGCCGTTAAAGGCGCCCGCCTTGATGATGAGACGGTTGAACTCCTTGGCGAAATCGCTCATCACCCTGGGCGCGCTGGTAGCGTCCTCGGTGGAGAAGGCCAGCATCAGCGGGCCCGTCAGCGTATCCTGCAGGCACTCGTACTCCGTCTTCTCGACGGCGCGCCGCGCCAGGGTGTTGCGCACCACGCGCAGATACACTCCGGCCTTGCGCGCCTCCGCACGCAGGCGGGTCAGTTCGCCCGCCGTCAGGCCACGGTATTCAGCGGCGACCGCGGACTTGGCGCTTCCCGCCACCTCCGCCACCTCTGTCACGATGGCCTTTTTGCCTTCTAAATTGAGACTCATACTTTTACTCCTCTCCTGGGGGTCAACACGAGACGGGTCGTCCGGACCCGCCCCTCCTTACGGCGACCGCAACCAGGGAGTACCTGATTTGGTGACACCGTCTGCGCAGGAAATTAAGCGTTCGGACATCAACACCCTCACACACCTGCGGTCTTCGACTAAATCCCCCCTCGCTAGTGGCCGAAGGCCGGGGATTTATACTGCTAAACTCGACTGATCTATCACAATCCCCGGCCCCATGGTGCTGGAGAGCGTGATTTTCTTAAGATAGATGCCCTTGGCGGTGCTCGGCCTTGATTTGTTGAGATCGGCGAGCAGCGCCTGCAGATTCTCGCGTATGGCGGGCGCCTCGAAAGACGCCTTGCCGATGGTGCACTGCACGATCCCCGCCTTGTCCGCGCGGTAACGCACCTGGCCGGCCTTGGCGTTCTTGACTGCTCCCGCCACATCGGCCGTCACCGTGCCCACCTTGGGATTGGGCATCAGGCCGCGCGGGCCCAACACCTGGCCGAGCTGGCCCACCACGCGCATCGCGTCGGGGGTAGCGATCACCACGTCGAAATCCATAGCGCCGGCCTTGATGGTCGCCGCAAGGTCATCGAAACCCACGATGTCGGCGCCCGCCGCCTTGGCGGCCTCAGCATTGGCGCCCTGGGCGAACACCGCCACCCGCACCGACTTGCCTATTCCATTGGGCAGCACCGTGGAACCGCGCACCACCTGATCGGACTTCTTGGGATCTATGCCCAAGTTAATGCTCACGTCCACGGACTCGGCGAATTTTGCCGTGGCGCATTCCTTCAAGAGGCGCAGCGCCTCGTCTACGGGGTACTGCTTACCGGGCTTGAGCTTCTCGCGGTAGGCCTTGATGCGCTTCGCTAATCCAGGCATGGCTTATAGCTCCGTCTCGATGCCGATGCTGCGCGCACTGCCCGCGATGGTGCGCACGGCGGCATCCAGATCCGCGGCCGTGAGGTCGGGCGTCTTGGTCTTGGCGATCTCCTCGAGCTGCGCGCGGCTCACCTTACCCACCTTCACGCTGTTGGGCGTCTTGCTGCCGCTCTCGATCCCTGCCGCCTTCTTGAGCAGAATCGAAGCGGGCGGTGTCTTGGTGACGAAGGTGAAGCTGCGATCACTGTACACGGTGATCACCACCGGGATCGGCAGACCGGGCTCCAGCCCTTGGGTCTGGGCATTGAAGGCCTTGCAGAACTCCATGATGTTGACGCCGCGCTGGCCGAGCGCAGGCCCGACCGGCGGACTGGGGTTGGCCTGACCGGCCTTGACCTGCAATTTAACGTAGGCCTCTATTTTCTTTGCCATAACTTACTCCTTCAGTGGGTAGTAACGCCTGGTTAGGGCTCCCCTGTTAAAAAACTGTAGGGCCGAATTCATTCGGCCTGGTGCGAATGAATTCGCACCTACATCAGGCTTTCTCCACCTGACTAAACTCCAACTCCACCGGCGTGGAGCGGCCGAAGATCAGCACCGCAACGCGCAACCGGCTCTTTTCGTAGTTGACCTCTTCCACCACGCCGTTGAAGTCGTTGAACGGCCCGTCAATCACGCGCACCACTTCACCCGGCTCGAACAGCACCTTGGGACGCGGCTTGTCGGCGCCCTCGTGTACCCGCTGCAAGATCGCCTGCGCTTCCTTTTCCGTGATCGGCGCCGGCTTGTCGCTGGTGCCGCCGATGAAACCCATCACCTTGGGGACATCCTTCACCAGATGCCAGGTGTCGTCATTCATCTCCATCTGCACCAGCACGTAGCCGGGAAAGAATTTGCGCTCGCTCTTGCGCTTTTGCCCCTCGCGCATCTCCACCACTTCTTCGGTGGGCACCAGAATCTCGCCGAACTTGTCCTGCATGCTGCTGCGCTCGACGCGCTCTTTCAGCGAGTTTTTCACCTGGCTTTCAAAACCGGAATAAGCATGCACTACATACCATCGCAATGCCATGCGCTCAGCCTCCTTGACGGGTCAGCCACTGCACCGACCCCAGCAATACCATATCGAGAAGCCAAAGCACGATGGCCACCACTATGACTACGACAAACACCACCAGGGTGGTTTGGGTTGTCTCCTTGCGGGTAGGCCACACCACGCGGCGTATCTCATTACGGGATTCAATAGCAAATCCCCAGCCCGCGCGCCCCACCTCGGTCTGCAGCGCGATCATCACCGCGATGCCTGTCGCCGCCAGCAGCCCCAGAACACGCACCAGCTTGGACTGATCCGCAAACCAATAAAAAGCCACGATTGCACCCAGCAGGAACGCAATCGCCACCACCAACTTAATCTTGTCCGCCATGTTCTGCTTGGCCGGATGAATTCGGCCCTACAACTCCTTAGTTTGTCCTTGATGCCGCCAGTATGGCAGGCCAGGAGGGAATCGAACCCCCAACCTGCGGTTTTGGAGACCGCCGCTCTGCCAATTGAGCTACTGGCCTATTTAAAACAGATACAAGATACAAGTTTCAAGATACAAGTAATAACAAAGAGACAAGGGGTTTACTTGTATCTTGTATCTTTTCCCTTGTATCTATTATTCAATAATCTTCGAGACCACACCC